>CBDUYG010000031.1:0-14704 GCA_965371385.1 uncultured Myxococcales bacterium
CGGGGAGCCGAGCGAGTGAGCACGATCCTGACGGTCACGCGCAAGGAGTTGCGCGCCTACTTCGCTTCCCCGGTGGCCCAGATCTTCCTGGCGATCTTCCTCGCCGCCTGCCTCTACAGTCTCTTCGGTCAGGCGAGCTTCTTTGCTCGCAACCTCGCCGACGTTCGCCCCCTCTTCGCGTGGATGCCCCTGCTCCTGATCCTTCTCGTGGCTGCGATCACGATGCGCCAGTGGTCCGAGGAGCAGAAGATGGGGACCCTCGAGGTGCTCCTCACCCTGCCCATCTCGGTGCGCGACATGGTGCTCGGGAAGTTTCTGGCCGGCATCGTACTCGTCGCCCTGGGTCTGCTCCTCACCCTGCCCGTGCCCATCATGGTCGACCAGCTGGGCGATCTCGATTGGGGGCCCGTGCTCGGCGGCTACGCGGGAGCGCTCCTGCTCGGCGCCGCCTATCTGGCGATCGGCCTCTGCGCCAGCTCCCGCACCGACAATCAAGTCGTGGCGATGATGACGACCCTGGTGCTGGCGGGGGGCCTCTACCTCCTGGGCTCCGATCGCATCACATCGCTCTTCGCGAACGACATGGCCCAGCTGCTGCGCAGTCTGGGAAGCGGGTCGCGCTTCGAGAGCATCGAGCGCGGGGTGCTCGATCTCCGGGATCTCGTCTATTACGTGGGGCTGGCGGTCTTCTTCCTCACTCTCAACGGGTACTTCCTCGAGGCCGAACGCCTGGATCGCGATTCGCCCGACGGGCGCAGGCGAGCCCTGCAGCTCGGGCTCCTGGTCGGATTGGTGGGGCTCAACATCCTGGCCTCGAACGTCTGGCTGGCGCCCGTCGCAGCCCTGCGCATCGACATGACCCAGCGCGGGGAGTACTCGATCGACCCGGTCACGATCGACACCCTGACGGCGCTCGGCGAGCCCCTCTCGATTACCGGTTTCTTCTCCGAGCGGAGCCATCCCCTGCTCTCGCCCCTGGTTCCCCAGATCCGGGATCTGCTCGCAGAGTACGCGGTGCGCGGCGGCGACTCGGTCACGGTCGAATTCATGGATCCCAATCAGGATCCGGAGCTCGAGCAGGAGATTGGCGAGCGCTACGGGATTCGCAGCTTTCCCTTCCGCGTCGTCGATCGCCATCAGCAGGCGGTCGTGAACGCGTTCTTCCACGTGCTCATCGAGTACGGCGATCAGTACGAGACCCTGAGCTTCGATCAGCTGATCGATGTGAATGCCGACGACGACGGCATCGAAGTGCGCCTGCGCAACCTCGAGTACGACCTCACGCGCACGATCAAGCGCGTCTCCCAGGACTTCCAGAGCATGGAGTCGGTCTTCGAGCAGCTGCCGGGCTCGGCCACCCTCACCCTCTATACGACACCGGAGACGCTTCCCGCCGATTTTGCCGAGCTACCCGAGCGGTTCCGGAAGATCGCGGAGGAGCTGAGCGTGACAGCCGGGGGCAAGCTGCAGTTTCACGAGGTCGATCCGTCGCGCGATCCCGGGCTCGAAGCGCAGCTGCGCCAGGACTACGGAATCCAGCCGCTGGCGGTCGACCTCTTCGGTCGCCGGACCTTCTACCTCGACGCCCTTCTCGAAGCGGGGGGGAAGGTTCAGCGCATCATGCCCCGCAGCGATCTCGGGGAAGCCGAGCTGCGCAGTGCGATCGAGGCGGGAATCCGGCGCGCCACTCCGGGCCAGCTGAAAACCGTGGGGCTCTATACCGAGACGCCCCAGGCGCCTCCTCCCAATCCCCAGCTGCCGCCCCAGCTCCAGCCGCCTCCGCCGCGCCCGGACTATCACGTCCTCGCCAGCCTCTTCGGTGAGGAGTTCAGCTTCGAGCAGCTCGAGCTCGAGAGTGGCTTCGTGCCCGAGACGATCGATGTGCTCATCCTCGGCAAGACCGGAGCGCTCAGCCCTCGCCAGCAATTTGCGATCGACCAGTACCTCATGCGCGGGGGCAAGCTGATCGTGCTCGCAGGTCGCTTCGACATCGCCGCCCTGCGCTCGGGGCTGCGGGCCTCGCCCGCGGCCTCGCCTCTCTTCGATCTGCTCTCGACCTGGGGCGTCGAGGTCGGCTCGGCCCTGGTAATGGATCCGCGCAACGCGGCCTTCCCGATTCCGATCCAGGAGACGCGGGGCGGCTTCCGTATGCAGCGTATCGAGATGATTCCCTATCCCTTCTTCGTCGATGTTCGCGAGGACGGCTTCGACGCCGATCACATCACCTTCGAGGGGATCCAGAGCCTGACGTTGCCCTGGTCATCACCCCTGGCTCTCGATCCGGCGGAAGGGGTCGAGGCGCGGATGTTGATCGAGAGCTCGGCGGGGAGCTGGCTGAACGAGAGCGGGCAGATCGAGCCGGACATGCAGCTTCATCCCGGCACGGGGTTCGGACCGACGGGCCAGCTGGCGCGGCACGGTCTGGCGGCGGTGCTCGAGGGGAGCTTCCCGAGCTACTTCGCGGATCGTCCTTCACCGCTCTTCGTCGCTGATCCGGGAGACCCCGACGCGGAGGATGCCGCGCCGGACGCCACCGGGAGAACCATGAAAAAAGCTCTGCCGGATGCGCGGCTCGTCGTCGTGGCGTCGTCGGAGATCACCTCGGACCTGATCTTCCAGCTCTCCCAGCAACCCGGTGGCGAGGTCCATCGCGGCAATATGCAATGGCTCCAGAACCTGGTGGATTGGTCGGTCGAAGATACGGACCTGCTCTCGATCCGATCCTCGGGAGCCTTTGCGCGAACTCTGCGCCCCCTCGAAGAGGGAGAGGCGAGGCGCATCGAGATGATGACGTACCTCGCGGTGCTCGCCGGCCTCGTCGCAGTGGTCCTGCTCTCGCGCCGACTGGTGCGCCGCGCCGGGGATCGTGGATTCACCACGCAGGAGTCGTCGGGATGAGGCATCGGAACGCGCTCATGGCGCTGCTGGGGGTACAGCTGATCCTGGTGGCGCTCACCTGGTGGCCCGGGGACCCGACCGGATCCCAGCTCCGTCCGCTCATCGGGATCGACGCGGGAGACGTGCGGTCGCTGGAAATCTCGGCTGGCCCGGAAGACGGAGCCGCGGCGGGCGGGGTGGAGTTGGTACGCCGGGACGGGCAGTGGACCGTCGCCTCGGCGGGCGGCTATGTCGCCGACGGCGATGCCGTGGAGAAGCTCGTCGAAGATCTCGTCGCCCTGCGGGTTCGCAGACCGATCGCGACTCAATCGTCGAGTCACGCTCAGCTGAAGGTGGGCGGGACCGACTACGGAAAACGAATCGCGATCGAGACTCCCGACCAGAGCTACACCTTGATCGTCGGCGCTGCGGCAAACGATCGCTCCCATGTGCGCTTCGAGGGGGAGGACGAGGTCTACCTGGTCTCGGGACTCTCCGAGTGGGCAATCCGTGACGACCCCTCGGCCTACTACTCCGATGATTATCTCGATGTCGAGCTCGCGGATCTCTCGTCCGTGACGCTGACGAACCCGTCCGGCAGCCTGGATTTTCGTCGGGAGGCTGGAGCCTGGACGCTGGCTTCGGCGCCGGCGGGCGCGGCGATCGACTCCGAGGCAGTGGAGTCCATGCTCGGCGAGCTGCTCGACCTGAAGATCGCCCGGCCCATCGGCGACACGGTCGAGCCCTCCCATGAACTCGACGGGGCGCTTCGCGTCGACTGGACTGGGGTGGCGGAAGATCAGAGCATCGGCGGCGGCTACCGCGTCGGAGCCACCGATGGCGACGAAACCTACGTCAAATCGAGTACGACTCCCTACGTGGTCACGGTTTCGTCGGCGAGCTTGGCCCCCCTGCGAGAGGCCCGTGCCGGCGACTTCTACGAAGAGATCGGCTCTGGGAGCCCCAGAGACGCCGGCACCGGGGCTGAAGTCGCCGAGGACGACGAGAAGGCGAGAGGCGAAGGAGGATCCCGGTAACCTCGGGCCCTGAGCCGACATCCTGCGCACGATCTACCGATCGTCCGTCCCGGCCCCACGCCGTCGACCTTTTGATACAATCGGTTGGATAGAGATCCAGCACCCCAATCGAACCAACCCGAAAGAGGCCCCCAGGCACGATCGAGAGCCGACGGCGAAAGGACGCGAATGAACATTCAGAAGATCCTCGAGAACCCGCGTTTCAGGCTGGAGCAGCGAGACCCGACTCCGCCCGACATCATGAAGGAGTTCCTCCGCGAAGCTCCCCCCAACCTCCCCGTCAAATACATTCACTTCATGAGGCAGACAGACGGGGCCAAAGGGGACATCCCCTACGATTCGGGCTACATCGAAATCTGGCCCCTCGAAGACGCGATCGGCAACCAGGCCGGGTACGGGATGCAAGACAACCTACCCGGCTTTTTTGCGTTCGCGAGCGACGGCAAGGATCGGATCTTCGTCTTCGATCTACGTGCAGCCGACGGCGCCCCCGTCCTCTCGGCGGACTCGGGAACTCCGGGAAAGGCCGACCTCGAAGAGATTGCGCCGAGCTTCTCGCAGTTTCTCGAGCACATCGCCCTGATGCACGGCGGCGGGTAGGGGAACGCGCGGCTGAAGCCCGCGCGCCCTCCGACGGTCGAGCTGGAGATCCCGGCCGCCAGGGAGGTTGCAGGAAGCGAGTTCGAGCGACTTCGGCCCGCGCTCGATTCAATCTCCGGGCGCGTGAGAGGGTTCAGCTGTCTGGGAGGCCCAGGCGATCGAAAAGTCCGGTGGCAGACGGACGACCTCAAAGAGCGACGCCACCAACTCGTTCTCTTCCCCGGTGCGATAGGGACTCTGGTACATCCACACGATCGTCCCGTCGGGCATGACCTCGAATGCCTTTCCCCCCGCAGTGTCCGTAATCAGCGTATTCCCGTTGGCAAGCCTCTGCGAAGAACCGCAGCAGAAGGTGTAGAACTCGTCCTTCTCCCGCGCCTGATACTCCCAGACGACTTCGCCCGTCAACGGATCGATCTCGAGCACGCGTGAGTGCTGCGGAGGCCCCCCGATGTTGTCGAAGAGCAGGAGGTTTCCGTTTGCAAGCAGGGTCGGCTGATGCTGCAGAGCGAAGTCACCGCGCAGTCCCCAGACGAGCTTCTGGGTCTCGAGGTCGAGGACCGCTACGGCGCTCAGTCCATGAATCGAGACGAGGACGTTACCCTTGCGGAAGTGAGGTGAGACGAACTCCGCCCGCCCGTCGAGAACCTCGATCGTGTTGGTGTGGAAGATGTCGCCCTTCTCCCTCGCGTCGTCGAGCCAGTGTGCAAGATCCGATTTCGCCAAGGCGTCGTAGAGCGAGATCCGTCGCAGCTCCCGCCCGTCGGTGTCGAGGATCACGATGAAATCCTCGAGCACGAGGTTGCTCGGATGGATTCGGGGGATCACCTTGGCGTGGCCCGCCAGGGAGAGGATCCGGCCGTCCGGCATCACATGCAGGTCGTGATGGGTGTTCCCGTGGTACTCCCAGAGCAGCTGCGAATTCTTGTCGACCTTGATCATCCCGAGCCCGTCGAAGATCGCCAGGACGTCTCCGTTCTCGAACAGGTGGGCGCGGCGCCAGTAGCGATCTCCCCGGAACCAGGTCTTCTTCTTCGAATCGGGCCAGACCTCCGCATAGGGGAGGTGCCAGCGATGAATCGTGCGGCCCTCCATGTCGAAGAGCAGGGCGCCGGGATCGTGTCCCGAGACCATGAGGTTCAGCCCGGGCTGGGCGCGCTCGCGATCGAAGAGGGTGACGACGGCGCCCGGCTCGGCATTCGGAGCGGGATTCGAGCCCTCGAGATAGCCGAGGGCGAGCAGCTCATCGAGCAGCTCCTGATCCGTCTCACTCAGATCGCCCGGAACGGGAGTCACCTCCGTCTCGGCCGGCTCCTCCAGTGTGAGGGTGGAAGGCGACTCGACCTCGGGGCCGCATCCTGCCATGAAGAGGATGACGAAGGCGAGGAGAGTGAGCCGGAGTCGCGTCTCGAGGGTCGTCATTCTTCCGGCAGATATCCCAGGGATCGAAGCTCACGAATCTCTTCCTCACTGAGCTTCACGGTCTCGCTGCGTCCAACCGGGAGGGCATCGCGAAAGCGTTTCAGCTCGGCGCTCATCCTCTCGGCGATCTCCGGGTCGCTCACGCTGCGATCTCGCTGCTCCATCGGGTCCTCCTGCAGGTTGAATAGCTGCCTGCGAGCCTCCGGGACCCGGGTTTCGATCAGCTTCCAATCACCCCGGGCATAGGAATCGAGTGCGACGGTCTTGATCGCTCGCAGGCTAGCCTCGGCGAAGACCGGCCGCGGGTTTGCCGAATCGAGGTCTTCCTCTCCCTTCATCGCAGGGACCAGGCTCTCTCCCTGAAGGGCCGCGGGGATTGGAATGCCCAGAAGCTCGAGCACGCTCGGAAGGACGTCGATTTGTCGGGAAAGCCGGGAGATGCGGCGTGCGGGAAGCTCGGGGTGCCGGATCATGAGGGGAATCCGGAGCTGCTCCTGGTAGAGGGTGTAGCCGTGAAGCAGGGACCCGTGGTCGAGAAGCTCCTCGCCGTGATCGGAGACGAAGACGATCAGCGACGTGTCGAGTAGTCCCATCGCGGCCAGAGCGTCGAGGAGATCGCCGATCTGGCCGTCGAGATAGAGGATCTCTGCGTCGTAGAGGGCTCGCAGCCGGTCGAGGTCGGCAGCGTCGAGATCGAGGCGCCCGGCGATGACCCGATCGAGTTGGCGATGATTGCCGGTGACGCGGCCGCGATAGTCCGGCGAGGCGAACGTCTCGAGGAAGCGAGCGGGAGCCTCGTAGGGAGAGTGGGGATCGACGTAGTGGATGTAGAGACAGAAGGGGGGGCGTGGCTCGGCCTCGTCGTCCCAGGCCTCGAGCCAGGCGAGAGCCGCGCGGGTGATCGTCTCGGCGTTCTTCCAGCGGAAGAGCTGGTAGTACCCGAAGCCCTGGGAGAAGCCGAACTTCTCGGAGACATTGGTATTGGCGGTGAAGCCGGCACAGCGATAGCCCCGCTCGCTGAGGATCTCGGCGAGGGTCAACTGACTCGGATCGAGGGTTCCCTTGGCATCGAAGTGGCTGAGGGGATTCACGACGCCGTGGCTGCGCGAATGCAGTCCCGTGAAGAGAGTCGCGACCGACGGACCCGTGCGCGAAGCGTGGCTGGTATGGCGGAGGAAGACCAGGGACTCCTCTGCCAGCGCGTCCAGGCGAGGCGATGTCGGGCGCTCGTAGCCGTGATGGCCGAGGTGGTCGGCGCGCAGGGTGTCGACCAGGATGACGATCAGGTTGAGAGGGGCATCGTCCTGCCCACTTTCGTCGCCGCATGCGAGCAGGCCGACCCCGGCAATCAGGGCGCACGTGATGCGGCGAATGAATCGAGTGCAGCCCGGCGACATGGGGCACACCATACCATCCGGGTTCGAGTGGGTGAAGAGCGAGGCTCTGCCGCGCGGGTTCCCAGCCCGCATGATCTGACGAGTGAACCTCGACGGCCTGCTCAATCGCCGGGCTCGGGCTCGTCCACGTAGCCGAGCGCTTCGAGTCGGCTCTTCACCTCGGGATCCAGGTCGTGCTCCACCCCCTTCGGATGCGCGTCGGCCGACCAGGCTTCGAGGCGGGAGAGCAGTGCGCTGGTCAGATCGGGGCGCTCGTCGGAGCGGTCGTGCTGCTCGTGAGGGTCGAGGGCCAGGTCGAAGAGTCGGACCCGATCAGCCAGGGGTCGCTGCACGAGCTTCCAGCGGGGCGTTCGGATCGAGCGGAACTTGCGCTCGTTCTGCCACTGCGTGCCCGCCTCGTGCCGGGAGTCGTAGGGCTTGGTCGCCTCGCTGAAGGTGGCCTCGCGGTGCTCCGCGAACTCCTCTGCGCTGAAGGCCGCCGCGAAGGAGAGGCCCTCGACGCCGCTGGGGATGGGGACGCCGAGGAGCTCGAGCAGGCTCGGCATCACGTCGATATTGCTCACCAGCGCTCTGGGGCGCGCCCCCGCCGGCCCGCCCGGCGGCAGACGGACGATCAGGGGAATTCGCGTCGAGCTCTCGAAGGTCGTGAAGCCGTGGTCCCAGAGCTCGGAATGCTCGTCCATCGCCTCGCCGTGGTCCGAGGTAATCACCACCACCGCATCGTCGAGGATTCCCCCCTCGGCGAGCGCATCGAGGAGACGCCCGAGCTCGTGATCGACGTAGCTGATACCCGCGGCATAGCTCCGTTTCAGAACCTCGTTGAGGGGTGTGCTCCCCTTCTTCCGAAGCGCCCGGCGGGTGCGCTTGATGGTCGCGTAGGAACCGTCGGCCCGCAGGCCATCCTCGCGATACATGCGATCGAAGGGAGCCGGCTGAACGTAGGGGGCATGCACGTCGAAGTAGTGGACGAAGAGGAAGAGGCGCTCGTCCGCGAGTTGATTCGGAAGCCAGGCAATCGCGGCGTTCGTAACCTCTTCGGCGCTGCGCTGGCTCTGTTCGAATTGGCCGGGATGGGCGCTCTTGTCGATGCTGAACTCGTCATCCCAATGCTCGAAACCCTGGTCGAAGCCGAAGCGCTTGCTCAAGGGAAAGGCCGAGACGAAACCCGCCGTCTCGAAACCGTGTTGCACGAGGGTCTCGGCGAGCATCACGTTGTCCGGCGCCACCACGAATCCGTTTCGCGGCGCGCCATGGGTGTGAGGCCAGGTTCCCGTCATCAGCGACGTATGTGACGCGAGGGTCGTCGGGGCAGATGCGATGTGATTCTCGAAGACGAGGCCATGCTCGGCGAGGGCGTCGATGCGAGGGCTCCGGGTGTAGGGGTGGCCGTAGGCCGACAGGTAGTCGGCGCGCAGGGTATCGATCGAGATCAGGATGAGATGCCGCGGTTCGCGCGGCTCGGTTGGGCCCGAGCAAGCCAGGGCCGAGCTGATCAGCAGCACCGGGAGAACCCCTCGTCCGACGGCCCGTAGGAGACGGCGGAGAGAGGCTCGGCTGCGCGGGATGCTGCTGGATTCCGGATTCATCGGGTTCGTTGACATCAGCGACGGGCCGCTCGAGGGCTCTCCCGAATCGCGTTCGCGATGGTGCGGAAGACCGCCAATGTCTCGATTTCGCGATCCGTGCTCTCGTCCTTGCCGTAGGCCCGGTTCGCGGATGTCTTCGCGATCACGACACCCTGGCTCGGATTGACGTAGATGAACTGGTTGTAGACGCCGATCGCGGAGTACTCGCCTTCGTCGCCACTCGGTGGCATCCACCACTGATAGCCGTAGCCGAAGATCGACTCAGAGCCCAGCTGCTCGCCGGGCTGCAGATGTGGCTTGCCCGGAACGGTCGAGGCCCTGACCCATGCTTCGGGAACGATCTGCTTCCCGTTCCAGCGTCCGCCATTTCGAACCATCTCGCCGAAACGAGCGTAGTCACGAAGCGTCGCGTTCAGGCCGCCGAAGGCGAGCTCCATTCCCGGCTCATCCGTTATCCAGTATGCGTCGTGCTCCATCTGCATCGGCTGCCAGAGCTTCTCTTCCGTGTAAGCGGCGAGCGACCTTCCCGTCACGCGGACCAGGAGCATTCCGAGAACCTGGGTGTCGGTGCTGTTGTAGCGGTTGTAGGTGCCTGGCGCGCGATCCCGGGAGAGGCTCGCCGCGAACTCGTCCTGGGAAAATCCGAACACGATTGCAAATCCGAAGCGCGTGATATCGCTCGATGGATCACCGTAGTCTTCGTCCCAGCTCGCTCCACTGCTCATCTCCAGGATGTCTTCGATCGCGACGCCATCGTAGGCCGAGCCCGCGAGCTCGGGAACGTAGGTCGTAATCGGATCCTGAATGCTGCCAAAGCGCCCTTCATCGAGGGCAATGCCGACCATCGCCGAAACGAAGCTCTTCGCCACGGACCAGGAGATCCAGCGCGTCTCGCGACTGCTCCCGAGGGCGTACTCTTCGTGAACGATCTGCCCGTCTCGCATGACGAGGAGTCCACTCGTGTCGGTCTCTTCCAGGAAACGTTCCAGGTTCCGGGTTTCGCCCTGGATCTCATAGCTCTCGGGCAATGCGATCTCGTCGGCGGCCCGCGCTAGCGTCGTCGGATTCGCGGTGTGAACCACTCGATGGGGAAACAGACTCTTCATGTCGGCGAACTCGTCCGTCATGTCGACACCCTGAAACAAGGTCCCCATGAAGACGGCGCGGCGCGCGCGCTCCGGATGGATCATCAGCATCGAGAGCAGGATCAGAAACACGATCCCGATTGGCCAGGCGAGTCGCTTCACCCGATCTTTCCTCCCAGGGATGGTGCTTCTTCAGGAATGGCGAGAGCTTCATCCGACGAGGCGAGGCCCCAGGCTAGCAGTCCCGGGTCGCTCAGGTGGATGCCTCTACGGCTCTCGCCCCCGAGCGACTCTGGGGAGGGCCCGCGATCTGCGCTCGGCTCGAGAACTCGGTATGCTCGGCCGCCCATCGAATAGAGGTCTCCATGACTTCCAGCGAACGCCCCAAAGCTCTCGTCACCGCCCCCTTTCGCGGGGAGGGTTTGAGGCTGCTCGAGTCCATCGTCGATGTCGTGCTCGATCCCTGGATCGATCACACTCCGCTCCAGATCTACGGACCCGATCCCCTGGCAGAGCGCATCCAGCAGGAGGGAGCCAACATCGTCGTCTGCGAGGCCGACTTCTGCATGGGGGCGGTGCTGGATCTTCCCCTTCTCGCGATCGGCTCGACTCGTGGCGACCCGAGTAATGTCGATGTCAAAGGGGCGACCGAAAGGGGGATCCCGGTCCTGCATGCTCCGGGTCGCAACGCCGACGCCGTCGCAGAGATGACGGTCGCCCTGATCTTCGCAGCCAGCCGGCACATCATCCCGGCCGATCGGGACCTGCGAGAGGGAAAGATCGTGAAGGACGGCGTGCTCGCCTATCAGCGCTTTCGCGCCTGGCAGCTCGCGGGACGTACCGCCGGACTGGTCGGACTCGGCGCGGTTGGGCGAGCCGTCCGCTGGCGCCTCGAGGGGTTGGGGATGAAGGTGATCGCATTCGATCCCTACAATTCGGACGCGAAGCACAGCCTCGAAGAGCTACTCGCCGAGTCGGATGTCGTCTCGGTTCACGCCGCGCCCACCCCGGAGACCCTCGGCATGATCGGCGCCGAGCAGTTCGCGCGCATGAAGGAGGGCGCGATCTACATCAACTCCGCGCGCGCGGGTCTGCACGACCTGGACGCGCTGACGGAGGCGCTGGAGAGCGGCAGGCTGGCGGCCGTCGGACTCGATCACTTCGAGGGCGAAGCCCTGCCGAAGGGACACGCGCTGCTCTCGAACGAGCGGGCCGTTCTGACTCCGCACATCGGTGGCGCAACCTACGATACGGAGGCGAACCACTCGAGGATGATCGCCGAAGATCTCGTGCGGCTCCTTGCCGGCGACCGACCCCATCGAATCGCCAATCCCGAGGTGCTTGGCTAGGGGCCGCTCGCAGTCCTCTCTCAGTCCCCCACACTCGAAAAGCGGGTGCGATGCAGCATCGCCTCCCTCCGAGTTGGGTTCCTCCCGTTCCGAGCAGCAGGGGCGCCCCAAGGGGCAACCGATCGAACGAGAGCCGAATTGGCTTCCTGGGAAGGAGATGAATATCCGTCCGGAGTGAATCGAACGCCGCCCGTCTGCGTCTGACGGCGTGAGAACGCAACGATCGGGAGAGTGCCCATGGCGGCGGCGGCGACGGCAATCGCAGTGACGACGAGGGATTGGGTGGGGCAGGAAAGCGTTTCGACCCAGGAGCTGAGCGAGCAGGAAATCATCGATCGTGCCCGCGAGGGAGACCACGAGGCCTTTCGGGTGCTGGTCTCGCGGCACCAGGATCGCGTGTACGGGCTCGCCCTGCGAATCCTGCGCGACCCGGAGCAGGCACGGGACGCCGCACAGGACGCCTTCCTCAAGGCCTATCGTGCTCTGGGCCGCTTCGAGGGACGCTCGAAGTTCGGGACCTGGATGTACCGCCTCACCTACAACCACTGCCTGGATCTCAAGCGGGCCGACAAGTCCCAGCGTCACGTCGAGTGGGATGAAGAGCGCACGAGTTCCGCTCTCCCGGAATCCGAGACCGCGTCGTCCTTCTTCTCTGGTCTGGGCCCTGGACCCGAGGCGGCGATGGAGCGCAGCCAGCTTCGCTCCCAACTGCTCGATGCCCTGGCGGGTCTGCCCGAGGAGACCCGCCAGATCCTCCTCATGCGGGAGGCCGAGGGCATGAGCTACCGCGAGATCGCCTCGATTCTCGGGATTCCGAAGGGAACGGTGATGAGCCGTCTCTACAACGCGCGCAGACGCGCTCGAGAGGCTCTGCGCGAGGCCGGGGTGGAACCGCCCTCCGGTGCTCGAGCTGCCGGCGGTAATCGTGAAGGAGAAGAGTCGTGAAGGCGGATGAGCGAACGCTGCAGGCCCTCCAGGCTTTTCACGACGGCGAGTTGGGGTGGTGGGGCTGCCGGGTGATGACGTGGCGGCTGCGCTCGTCTCCTGATTTGCGCCGCGAGCTCAGCGAGCTTCAGAAGCTGGGAGGGCTCCTTCGCCAGCTGGATCTTCGAGAGAGCGACCCTTCGACTCCCGAGCTGTGGACGGAAATATCGGCCGGACTTTCACGAATCGATCGCGAGGAGGATCGGAACCGCGTGCGGGTAGAGCGCCCGCGATTCGAGGGCCTCGGCTTCGGATGGCAGCCCCTGGCCGCGCTGGCGACGGCCGCGGCCCTGCTCGTCGCCGTGACGCTGGACTTTGACTCGCCTATCCCCCAGAATTCCGTTGGCGAAGCTCCAGCGGTCGTGGCGAGCGGAGCCCTGCGCTATCTCAAGACCGATGGTCGTCCCTACATTGTGTCCCAGGATCGCGATGACGTGACGATCATCTGGCTGATGGACGCGCCAGGAGACGCCTGATGTCCGAGCGAGACGGCGCTCGACCAGGCACGGAGCCGAGGGGCCTGAACAGGCGGGAGATTGGGATTGCAACGCGCAGACGTGGAGATGGAAGGTCCGGCAGGCTTGTGTGCTCGAGGTCGCTTTACTCGAGGATGGTGGGCACTGATCATCGGGTCGCTGATCCTGACCCTTGCGCCGACGGTTGGCGAGGCCGCTGCAGGCAAGGTGAATCTGGAAGTCGTCGTCGCTCATCTCTCCAATGAGCCCGGCAAGATCGACCCGGCGGCCGCGCGGCTCCACAAGGAGCTCGAGGACCAGTTCCGCTACTCGAGCATCTCGGTCCTGAGCAAGAAGCGTTTCGAGCTTTCTCTCGACGATGTCGGCCGACAAAAGCTCCCGACCGGCCGCGTCCTGATGCTGAAGCCGATCGTGATCGATGAAGCGAGCGCCCTCATCTCGGTCGACATCACGGGTCTCGTCCAGACGGATCTGCGCCTCGAGAATGATCAGCTCGTGATCATCGGAGCCGAAAGCCATCAGGGTGGCAAGCTCGTGATTGCGATTCTGCTCCACCTCTGAACCGATTCCGGTTCAGCCTCGATCGGTACTGCCGGGTGACTTCCGACACCGCACTGGGGCGCGATGACACGGTGGTGTATGACTCGCACACCGGCGAATCGGGCTCGTCGAGTCGTCCGTCCAACATGAGGATGGACGGCGACGATACCGGGAGACCTTCCCGCTGAGGGGTCCAGGGGGCAAAGCCGAAGCTTTCACTCTCTCCTTCCGGCCGGGGCTTCTTCGAATACGACTTCCGTTCAACGGGATCACGTCCCCCTTCGAGTCAAACAGAAATGATTCACTCAGAGGGTGCGCCCATTGCCCAATGAGCTATATGCTGCGATGGCAAAGCAAGGGGCTGCATTGTCATCGATGGATGGGTGGATCAGTGGATGAATCGGCAGATGAATCGATGGATGAATCGATGGGTGAATCGATAGATGAATCGGCAGATGAATCGATGTGCGAGTTGGATGGGCGGATGGATTGATTGATGGAGCAGGCAGCCTGGCAGACGGGGAAACCCGGCCGGGGTGGGATCGGCGGAAGGCTGGGTGGATCTCGGTGCGCCGGTCGAAACCAACGGGATGACGCAAGTGGCCGCAAAGAAGGCAGGTGGGAAAAAAACAGTAGGAACGAAGGCACCACGAAAGGCAGCGCGCAAGGCACCACGAAAGGCAGCACGCAAAGCAGCAAGTAAGGCAGCACGAAGTAGGACTGGGCGAAAGAAGGCGGCCGGAAGGAAGAAGGCCGCCACCAGGAAGGCCGCGAAGAACAAGGCCACCGGGAAGCCCCCCAAGAAGAAGTCAGCGAGCAAGAAGGCGACCCGAACGCTGGCGTCCGGGAAGAGCACTGCTCGCCGCGGTCCCGGCCGCCCGCCCGGCCGAGACTCGAAGCCCCGAGGAAGTGCGGCCAGTCGGCGCTTGATTCGCCAGGTCGCCAAGCGAATTCTACAGGAGTCCGAGGGGCGGACCCGCGAGGAGGCCGCGAGGATCACCGGTGCCCACGTGGATGACATCAAGAACCTCAAGGCGGGAAATCTCCCCAGCTTGAAGCTCTTTCTCCGTGTCGTGCGGCAGGGGGGCTACGATCCCGATGCGCTGATCAAGAAGAACGAGCTGCGCAAGCTGCCGGCGGGTGTCAGCGTGCGGGGCGCCCGCTCGAAGCAGATCTCCGAGCGCGTTCGCAGGATCGCCCGGGAGCGGGATCCCGCCGAGCTTTCAAGAGCGACAGGCCTGTCCATCTACACGATCTACCAGCACCGCGTGGCGAACAAGCGAGTGGGGCTTCACACGATCCTCTCGTTGGTGGACGCCGACGTGGTCAGCGCCCGTGAGATTTTTCTCGG
>CBDUYG010000032.1:0-14671 GCA_965371385.1 uncultured Myxococcales bacterium
TGGAGCGAATCGAGTCACTCGAACGATCCGTGATCTTGGAGATCTGCTGGATCGAGAGGTTCTGGAGGTGCCTCATCTCGAAGATCTCGGTCTGCCACTCTCCCAGTCCCTCGAGCTGCCCCCGCACCGCCATCAGATAACGGTAGATCGTGAGGTGCTCTTCCGGGGTCGAGCCGGAGAAGGACGGGGAGGGTCTCAGCTGATCGGGATGCAGCTCCTGAAGATGGCGGTTCTGGTTCTTCGACAGCCGCAGGGAGTTGTTTGCGGTGTTCTTCGCGATCCCGTAGACCCAGGAAAGCAGGGAGGAGCGCCCGGAATAGCTCCCAATGGACGAGAAGACGACGGTAAAGGTCTCCTGAACGATCTCTTCGGTATCGGCATGGTTGTGGACCCGGCCGTATACGAAGTTGTAGATGCGCTGGAAGTAGCGCGAATAGAGTTCGTTGAAGTGAAGCTCGCTGGCCTCGCGAATTCCGTCGATCAGCTCCTGATCCGTCAGGAGCTGCGACTTTTCCGCTGCGGACGCACCCTGGGAACCCGGACTGATCCGAGCGTCCCTGGCGGTAGCCACAGCTGCGACCTTCGCGTCGCGTGCAACTTCGTCCTCGACCCCGGGTCGATCCCGCTCTCTACATCGGGCACTGCCTCGCTCGGAGGTGCCGTCTACTGCTGCTGACTGGGGCAACGCTTTTCCTTCGCGTTATCCCTTCCCAGGCGCCGGACAACCACGTCCGTCTATCAGTAAGTGGCTTCGAAACCGACTTGGTGGCAAAAAAAAGCAAGGGGTATCATCTCCCCTGGGGTGGCCGGGCCGGATCGGACGGAAGGTCTCGCTCCCCGCGTGGACGTGCCCTCGCCTGTTCGCCTGGCCTGTAGCCTGGCCTCCAGCTTCGCCTCTAACCCCGGATGAGGGGGTCGAGACCGGGGGTTCCGTCGGCGATCACCCGCCGCATCCGATACAGGTTCGCCTTGATCGCGTCCTCCGACTTTCCGAGCGCCTGAGCGATCGAGCGGATGGACTGTCGCCGCAGGTGCTTGAGATGGAAGATCCGGCGCTGAAGCGCGGTCAGCTCGTTTTCGATGATGCTCTCGCAGCGAAGCAACATGCGAATCGCATCCGCACGTTCGTCCGGGGGCGCCTCTTGTCCTGCGATGTCCAGGGCGCTTCCCGACTCGAGGGGCTCGAGACGAGGCCGCGGCTTGCGGAAACGTCGGTTCACGGTGTTTCGCGTGATCCCGAAGATCCAGACCAGCAGGGAGGACTGCCCCTGATACGAGGGGAGAGCCTTGAGGAGAATCATGAAGACGTCCTGGGTGACGTCTTCCGCCTCACCCGGGTCGCCGAGACGTTTCAGCGCAAACCGGTAGACCCGCGGAAAGTAGGCCTCGTAGAGGAGATCGAATTGTTCGCTGTTGCCGCCGAGGATCTCGTCGACGAGCTCTCGATCGGAGGGCCAGGCGTCCTTCCCGTTCCCGTCCGTCGTTTTGGTACCCAGTGCCACACTTGTCCTGGTTTTCAAACTATCCACCGCTTCGCTCCTAGATCCTCGCGAACCGGGAAATGACTGGGACCGCGGATGAACTTCCGCGTTTCTCACCTCGTCGTCGACCTCGATATCGAGATCGACATCGACCTTGACATCGACCTTGACATCGACCCACGCATGGCGTTCGGTCGAATCAGCGTCTCAGCGTCTCAGCGTCCTGCCCTGCCTGGTCGGAATCTCTGGTAGGGATTCGGTGATCTCGAGTGCCTGGAGCTGCCAGTGATCGCGCATCGTCTCGATTCGTCGTCGGTCGCGGCTCGCGTTCAGCCCTTCAGCTTCGACCGACCCATATCCTCGACGAATCGATATTCCCTGGCGTGTCTCCTGTGACTCTGATTCTCGATCCATCGATCCATCGATCCATCGATAGAGCGACCAACCAACCCATACTTCCAGTCGAATCAGGCGGGTTCGAGCGGTCCCCTGAACTCCCGCTCGAAGAGCATTTCGGACGCCTCTGACTGTCCATCCATCTTCAGCCGTGCCAGCATTGACTCAGTGCTGACGATTTCCCAGGCGACTCGGAGTCAGTCCTGGGCCGGCTGAATCCGGCGAGGCTTCGATTGCTTCCCTGTTGTCCTTTTCCTCGGTTCTTGTGAACTCTTCAGTCGTTGAGGCTCATGCCTCGCGAGGATCAGAGAGCAAGTCGCGTGCCACGTTTACCCAATCGGCAACTACACCTCCATACCATTCAGCCTGATAGAGATTCGGAGATTTCTCGATTGAAACCGTTCGGTGTCGATCGGGTGGTCGTGTAGAAAATGTTTCCTTATCTGGGAAACGGACTACCCGCCGCTCGGTTACTGGCCCCGAGTCAGCCATGAATCATCACAGAGAACGTGGAATCGTGTCGACCCAGCGTAACGTCGTAAAGTGGCGCGGATATTCACAATCGTGTGACGACGAAGTAACCGATGTGTAGCGATCGGCTCATCGGCCTGGCGCAGATGCCGGCCCGGCTAGAGCTTGCCGGGGATGATCCACCAGCGGTCGTCGGAGTAGTCCCAGGTATCCACGCGCAGATACCGCACCCTCCATGGTCGTAGAGGCAATGCGTTTTCTCCGACGAAATTGACGAACATTCGAACCCGCTCGCCACCCTCCTCCACCTCGACGTCCAGGATCTCCACCGAGGTCGGCCGGTTGGACTCGAAGTGATGCTCGGCCAGGGCCTGCACGAGATCCGCGTAGTAGTCCGCGAATGAATCCGTACCTTGCAGAAACTCGCGCAGGGCCGGGTCGTGAAAGGTCGCGATGCTGTTGATGCGGCGATGAGCAAGCCGGCGGTAGAAGATCTGGGAGACGTGATAAAGCCGAATCAGGCTCGCCCGGTCGGCGCTCTCGAGCTCGACCCCGCGCAGGTCGACCTCGAGCTCCGAGGCCGAAATTTGCTGGGCGATGGGCGCCAGAGGGTCGATCGGAGCCTCGGGAGACTTGCGCTTCCACCTCCAGCTGCAGCCGGCCGTGCCGAGGGCGGCCACCAGCAGAGCGACGAGGGCGAGCCGGCCCCAGCTCATCAATCGGGAGCTCGACGACTGCGGGACACGATCCACGGCCATCAGCTCCTCTTCTCCTCGATCGCAGCCTGGGCCGCGGCGAGGCGAGCTACGGGGACGCGGTAGGGAGAGCACGAGACGTAGTCGAGCCCCACTCGGGCAAAGAATTTGACGCTCTTGGGGTCTCCGCCATGCTCTCCGCAGATCCCCAGCTTGAGCTTCGGGTCCACGCTGCGGCCGCGATCCGCACCGATTTGAACCAGCTGGCCGATGCCGGCCTCATCGATCGAGACGAAGGGATCGTCTTCCAATATTCCGCGATCGATGTAGTCGGGCAGGAAGCGACCGGCGTCGTCCCGCGACAGGGCGTATCCCATCTGGGTGAGGTCATTCGTCCCGAAGGAGAAAAAATCCGCGTGTGGAGCGATCTCGTCGGCGATCAACGCAGCGCGCGGCACCTCGATCATCGTCCCGATGCTCGGGTGCACCTTCGTCCCCGGATGGGCGCGACAGACCTCGTCGATCACCTCCTCCGCCTGCTCCCGCAGGATTTCGAGCTCGCCGCGGTTGCTCACGAGGGGAATCATGATCTCCGGCTGGACGTCCACCCCCTCGGCCTCGACCTGACATGCGGCCTCGGTGATCGCACGGACCTGCATCCGGTAGATCTCCGGGTAGGTCACGCCGAGGCGGCAGCCCCGATGTCCCAGCATCGGATTGAACTCGTAGAGGGAGCTGAGCTTGGCCCGGATCTTCGCGACCTCCTGGCCCAGAGCCTTGGCCACCTCGCGAATCGCGTCGTCTTCGTGGGGGAGGAATTCGTGCAGGGGAGGATCGAGCAACCGAATCGTCACCGGCAGCCCCTCCATCACCCGGAAGAGCTCGATGAAGTCCCCGCGCTGCATCGGCAGGAGCCGTGAGAGCGCGTCTTCACGCGCCATCGTATTGGAGGCGAGGATCATCTCGCGCATGGTCTGAACCCGCTCGAGATCGAAGAACATGTGCTCGGTGCGGCACAGGCCGATCCCCTCGGCGCCGAAGTCCCTCGCCACCCGGGCGTCGCCGGGGGTGTCGGCGTTGGTGCGCACCCGCAGCTTGCGAAACTTCTCGGCCCAGATCATCAGGGTCTCGAAGGCGCCTCCGAGCTCGGGAGTCACGGTGGGCACCCTACCCCGCATCACCTCACCCGTGCTGCCGTCGATCGTGATCGCATCGCCCTCCCGGATGACGACATCGCCGATCCGCATCAGACGCTGGTCGTAGTCGATGTCGAGGGCGCCGCAGCCCGAGATACAGCACTTCCCCATGCCCCGCGCCACCACGGCTGCGTGGGAGGTCATGCCGCCGCGGGCAGTCAGGATCCCTTCGGATACGTTCATCCCTCCGATGTCCTCGGGCGAGGTCTCGATTCGCACGAGCACCACCTTCTCGCCTTCCTTGCTCTTCATCTCCGCGCGCTCCGCGCTGAAAACGACGCTGCCAACCGCCGCCCCCGGAGAGGCGGGCAGGCCTCGCGCGATCGGCTCCTTCTCTGCGTTCGGATCCACGGTCGGATGGAGCAGCTTCTCGATCGCCGAGGCGTCGACCCGAACGATCGCCTCCTCCCGGGAAATCAGACGCTCGTTCGCCATATCGACCGCGATCGTTACCGCGGCCTGGGGGGTTCGCTTGCCCGTGCGTGTCTGGAGCATCCAGAGCTTCTCACGCTCGATCGTAAACTCGATGTCCTGCATGTCGCGGTAGTGCTTCTCCAGGCGCTTGTAGATGGAAACCAGCTCGCGATAGGCGGCGGGAAGCTCCTGCTCGAGGGTGGGGAGCTCCTGAGTTCCCGCGGTGCGGCTCATCTCGTTGATGGGTTGCGGAGTGCGGATACCCGCCACCACGTCTTCGCCCTGGGCGTTCTTCAGGTACTCGCCATAGAAATTCTTCTTGCCACTCGAGGGATCCCGGGTGAACGCGACTCCGGTCGCGCAGTCCTCTCCCCGATTGCCGAAGACCATCGCCTGAACGTTGACCGCCGTCCCCCACTCCTCCGGGATGTGATTCAGGCGGCGATAGATCCTGGCGCGAGCGTTGCGCCAGGACGCGAAGACCGCGCCGATCGCCCCCCAGAGCTGGTCGAAGGGATCCTGGGGAAAGGGCTGGCCGGTGTGCTCTTCGCAGATCTCCAGGAAGTCGCTCACCAGGCCCTGCAGATCCACGGCGCCGAGCTCATGGTCGAGGCTGACCTCGCGACTCTCCCTGACGTCTTCGAGGCGGTGCTCAAAGCGATCCTTCGGTACGCCCAACACGACATCGCCGTACATCTGGATGAAGCGCCGGTAGCTGTCGTAGGCGAAGCGCGCGTCGGCGCCCGCCGCGAGCCCCTTGACCGTCTGGTCGTTGAGCCCCAGGTTGAGGACGGTGTCCATCATTCCCGGCATCGAAACCCGGGCGCCTGAGCGAATCGAAACGAGGAGCGGATTTCCGGGGTCGCCGAAGCCACGGTCCATCACGTCCTCGACCCGGCCCATCACCTGCAGGATTTTCCGCTTGACGGTGCGAGACAGCGCGCCACCGAGTCGATTGAAGTCCTCACAGACCTCGGTCGAAATCGTAAAGCCCGCTGGCACCGGGATCCCCAGCCGTGTCATCTCGGCGAGATTCGCACCCTTGCCGCCCAGGATCTCGCGCATCTCGGCGCGACCGTCGGCCCGACCGTCACCGAAGAAGTAGACCTGGGCGTTGGCGGCCTTCTTGTCGGCGGCTTTCCGACTCGCGGCCTTCTTCCTGGGCGCTCTCTTCTTCGCGGTCTTCCTGTTGGCGGTCTTCTTCTTGCTGACCTTGCGAGACGCGACCTTCTTGCGGGCAACCTTCCCGGCAGAGGCCTTCTTGCGAGCCACCGACTTCCCAGGCCCCTTCTTGCGGGCGGCCTTGCTCCGGCTCTTCTTCGGGGACGTAGGGGTCTTTGGGGACGTACGGGCGGACCTCTTGCGGGATGACTTCTTGCGTGCGGTCACGAGCCGAATCCCAGGCGAGCTCGCAGATGGGCGATCAATTCGTCGATCGCTACCCGATCCTGTTCCATCGAATCGCGATCCCGAACCGTCACCCTGCCATCTTCCTGGGAGTCGAAATCGAAGGTGACACAGAAGGGAGTGCCCGCTTCGTCCTGGCGACGGTAACGACGCCCGATGTTTCCGGAGTCGTCGTAGAAAACGTTCCAGTGGCGACGCAGCTCGAACTCGATCTCCTTGGCGGGACCGCGCAGCTTCTTCGAGAGGGGCAGGATCGCCACCTTGATCGGGGCGATCGCGGGATGGAATCGCATCACCGTACGAGTGTCGCCGCCCTCG
This sequence comes from uncultured Myxococcales bacterium, assembly GCA_965371385.1. Taxonomy (GTDB): domain Bacteria; phylum Myxococcota_A; class UBA9160; order UBA9160; family UBA4427; genus CBDUYG01. The sequence continues at coordinate 6,379 of CBDUYG010000032.1, forward strand.
AGCTCTTCCTCGTCGAGAGCGTTCACGAGCAGGGCGAGACAGGTGCGGTCCACGCCCATCGAGGTCTCGATCACCATCGGCGTGTACTTCTCCTTCGTTGCCTCGTCGGTGATCGAGAGGTCCTTGCCGGAGAACTCGCTGTGGCGCGAGAGGTCCCAATCCCCCCGGTCGTGGACTCCCTCGATCTCCTGCCAGCCGAAGGGGAAGAGATAGTCGACGTCGACCGCAGCTCTCGCATAGTGGGCGAGCTCGTCGTCCCCGTGGGCGCGATTGCGGATGCTCGACTCGTCGAGGCCGATGTCCTTGTGAAACTGCAGCCGCTCCGCGCGCCAGTACTCGAACCACTGATCCCGCTCGGAGGGATGAACGAAGAACTCCATCTCCGCCTGCTCGAACTCGCGCGAGCGGAAGGTGAAGTTGCGCGGTGTGATCTCGTTGCGGAACGCCTTGCCGATCTGGGCGATGCCGAAGGGGATCTTCTGACGCGAAGACTCCCGCACGCGTTTGAAATCGGTGAAGAGCGATTGGCAGGTCTCTGGCCGCAGAAAAGCGGTGACCGACGCGTCCTCGGAGGCACCGATCTGGGTCTGGAGCATCAGGTTGAAGTTGCGCGCCTCGGTGAAGTCGTGCTCGGAAGAGCCTTTTCGCGAATCGCAGGGCCCGGCGTCGTCGAGCTGATCGGCGCGGAAGCGTTTCTTGCAGGCCCTGCAGTCCACCATCGGATCGCTGAAGTGATCGACGTGCCCCGATGCCTCCCAGGTGCGCGGATGGGCGACGATCGAGGTATCGACGCCGACGACGTCGTCCCGCTCGCGCACCATACGCTGCCACCACAGGGCCTTCAGGTTGTTCTTGAGCTCGACGCCCAGGGGACCGTAGTCCCAGAAGCCATTGATGCCGCCGTAGACCTCGCTGGACGGAAAGACGAAGCCGCGTGCGGCGCAGAGGGAAACGAGCTTTTCCATCGCGGCCGGCTGCCGGGTCGCCTTCGGATTGGATCCGTCACCCATGACTCTCACTCTCTCGCTGGCTTTGCAGCGCCTTTCGTCGAGGCCGTCAGGGCCGCCAGGGCGCTGGTGGATTGCAGCGCCCGCCGACGCTGAGATGTCTCTCCCGAGAGACCCGTCCGACGGCCGGAACCCGATCTCAGAACTCCCGGGCCCTCGAGTGCTGTCGAGGCGGCGGAGTATTCCCTTCGGCCGGGCTTCGTGCCACCCCGGCGAAGGTCTCCCGGACGAAGGCTTCGCTGCGCAGCTCGATACCCGTGTGGAAGCGCTGGAAGCGCTGAACGAGCAGCTCGGCCTCGGCGAGCTCCCGGGCTCCCAGGACCAGGCGATCGATCTTACCGAGATCCAATCGGAGACCCTGCTGAAGTGCGCGCAGTGTTGCGACGTGGACGGGCAGCGTCTCTTCCTGTCGCCCCCGACATGAGCGGCACAGAACGCCTCCGTCTCCCACGTGGAAGCCGACCGGCCCCGTCCCCTCGGCCTCTCGGCCACAGCGCACACAGCCTTCCAGCTGGGGCTGCAGGCCGAGGGCGGCGAGGGTGCTGAGGGTCAGGAAAACGCGAAGGCGGGCATCGGGAACCATCGTCTCGAGCGCCCGAAAGGCCGAGACGGTGAAGTCGAAGAGGCGACGGCTCTCGGCCGGGTCACCCGCTTCGGGCGCCATGCGCCCGAGCATCTCGGCCAGCTGGCAGGCTAGTGCGAAGCGCCGGGGTTGCTCGCGCAGGCCCAGGAAGGGAGAGACGAGCTCGGCCTTTCCGAGGTGGGCCATCCGGTCGGGCCGGCGCTGGACTTCGATTCTCAGGTGATTGAGCAGATCGAGCGTCCCCGGGAACCGTTTCCTGCTCTTGCGGGCGTGCTTCGCCATCGCGGCGAGGCGCCCCAGCTCGGGCGTCAGCAGGTGGACGATGCAATCCGCTTCGCCGACCTCTACCGATCGAAGGACGATCGCTTCGGTCTCGAGCCTTCGCATCCGGGCTAGGGATCCGTGGGCTCGGGGCGCGGGGACTCCGCCGCCTCGCGAGAATCCCGCGCGATCTCGACCGTCGGCGAAGCGGCGCCCTCGCCGATCGGCGGGCCCGCGGACGACTCGGCTACGAGCTCACCCGGCGGCTCGGCGGGGGCCAGCTCCGGGGGTAGGATCGGAGCCAGGGCTGGAATCTCGAAGGCTCCGTGCACCTCGGCCAGAGCGCGCACGGGATCGCGCCGCATCACGATCTCGGACTCCCGTGGCTCGGGTCCAAACCGCATCGCCATACTGACGAGCCCTACGCTACCGAGCACCACGGTCAGGGCGGCGAGCATCACGCCGGCCCGCGCCAACGAGAGGACGACCCCCGAGCCCGATTCGGAGGGGTCGGGCTCGACGCTCATACGCGCCTGCGTGTCATTCAGGTCGAGACCAAGGGCGTCCGAGACCGTCCGAACGAAGCCTCGAACGAAGCCGTCGTCGATCTCGTCGAAGAGCCCATCTTCCAGGCGCTCCAGGGAGCGGAGCGGAATGTGGGTGGCCCGGCAGAGATCGTCCCGTGATATGCCCCGCAGGCGCCGCTGGGCGGCCAGGTAGGCCCCAATGTGGACGTGATCCGAGAGTCCGCTCGTCGATTCGTCCAGATGGCCTTCGGCCGCCTGAACGACTGCCGGGTTGTTGCCGGAGCCCTCGGCAGCCTCTCGCCCGGACCCGATTCGCTTTTCAGCCTGTTTTCTCGACTCGTGTTCTTCCAAGATCCCGACCTGCGCGACCCCGAGGCCGCCGTCACTCACCCGGGCCGACCGGGCTCGCGATCGCGTCCCTGCCCGCAACCCACATGCCATCACGGCGACGAGCGCGCTCCGCAAGACTGATTCCAGAGACGAAGGCTAGCAGGAGAATCCCTTGGAATCCCTTTGCTTCGACAGGCATCCGGCCTCTCGAGACGAGCTCAGCCCGTCAGCGCAGGACCTTCAGATAGTTCCGCGACTGATCGGCCCAGTCGCCTTCGGGGTCGCTCTCGACGGACGCCTCGAAGTGTTCGGTCGCCTTGGCGCGCTTGCCCATCGAGACGTAGAGCTGGGCCATTCGGAAGTTGGTCTCCGAGTTCGGCCGTCCTTTCACCGACCTGCGCAGGACTGACTCGAAGTGATCGAGTGCGACGACCCGACGACCCTCCTGGACCTCGAGGATCCCGAGGTTGAGGGATGCGGGCCAGTATTTGCGATGAAACTCGAGGGCCAGCTCGAGGCTCTCCCGCGCCTCCTCCATTCGACCCAGCTGGAGCTGTGCCCAGCCCTTGTTCGAGTAGGGGAGCCAGGGCTGAGCGAAGAACGCGTCCTCGATCAGGATGTCGGAGTGCGTGATGGACTCCTCGTAACGCTCGAGCTGGATATAGAAGCCCGAAAGGTTCAGATGAGCCGCGTGGTAGCCGGGATCGAGGGTCAGGGACTCGACCATGCATTCGAGCGCCTTGTCGAGGTGGCCGCGTCGGCGGTAACCCTCGCCGAGCCAGAGCCAGGCCACGGGATCCATCGGATCGGTTTCATTGGCGAAGCGCAGCTCGCGCAGCGCCATCGCGGTGCTGCCATTGGAGAGGTACGCGATGCCCATGTCGCGCCGGGCCTTAGCCTGCTCGAGCAGCTTTTCGTCGGCCTCCAGCTCGCCTGGCTCGACCACGGTCATGCACCCCGAGCCCGACAGAAGCGGCGCCAGGAGCAGCAGCAGGAGAACCGGCGAGCGGCGGCGCCTCGGCGGCGGCGGGCCGGGCGTCACGGGAACCACGGAGTTGCTCTCACGCTTCCGAGTATTATCGAATCGACTATCCATGAACCCTCTCTCCCCCAGCTGATCTACCCGCTCTACTCAAAAGCTGCTGACGAGCCGGGTCAGGAACTCCCAGCTGTCATCGATTTCCATACCGAACGAAGAAGTCTCTATCGCGAGCTCGCCGATCTGGGTCGACCGCGGTTCCGGCGCTGAACGGCCGGAGGCCGCGGGACTCGCGGGGCTCCCCCTCTCCGTTTCGACGGCCGTGAGCTCCGCTGGATCCGGGTCGGGAGTCGATCCGATCACGCCGGCAGAGCGGCCGCGGAATTTCGTGAGGACCTGAGCCAGAGGTCTTTCGGATTCTGAGTCCAGCTCCTCCCCGCCCATGTCGAGCGGACTCTCGCTTCCCGGGGACCCATCCACGAAGACGAGAGCCTCGCACTCCTCCGACTCCATGGGTTCGAGCCCGACCGGCTCCCCCTCCGCCTCCAGCGACTCCTCGAGCAGGATTTCGCCGGGCTCGCCATCCTCCGGCGCATCGGAGAATGCATCGGTCGCTCCGGGCAGCTCGGAGCCCAAAGCCTCCGGCGCGTCGGCCGGGGCAATCAACGATCTCCAGATCTTCCAGGCGCGCTTTCTTCCAGCGCTACCCATGCCCCCGATCAGATCCGAGTCGAAGATGAAGCCCATTCCCTCGGCGAAGCTCAGACCGGCCTCGAGAGCGGCCCCCTCGGAACCGAATTCCGCCGGGTCGCCCTGATAACTGAAGATCACTCTCTCGCCGCTGGCCAGGGAGCGCAGGGCTACGATGAGGTGGGAGTCTCCGTACTCACCAGCACACAGGGCAATGGCCGCTCGGGCTGGGTTCACGTCCAGCTCATCGATGTTCACCACAGGCGTATTCATGGCGGCGCAGAACGCCTGGAAGGACGCCTCCGAGACGAGAGAAGCCACCGATGAGCTCTGGATGAACATGCACTCTACATCGGAGGGCCCGTCCCTCGGCTTGAGGTCCCAGCCGCGCAGGGCCCCCCGGAAGATCCCGCGCTCGCTCGGCGTTTCAATCCGGCCGACAGCGCCATCCAGGGCGGATTCGGGTCTTTCGCGCGCACCCAAGCGAGATACAATGCGCGAACGAAAAGTCTGCGCCCTCGCGGAGGAGCAGGAAAAGGCGGGAAGAGGCAGCGGGAGAAGAGGCAGCGGGAGAAGAGGCGGCGGGAGTAGAGGCAGCCGGAAGAATCAGCGGGAAGAAGACGGGAAAGAAGGCGGAAGAGGGAAGAGGGAAGAGGCGGCCGGAAGCGAGAAGAGAGAAGTAGCGATGGGAACCAGAAACCAGCGCGGCACACGAACCGCATGCTCCGTCCCAGTGCATCGGCACGGCCTCTGGGGCCGGCCCCTCGAGGTCTCGCGCTGGTGATCTCCAGCGAACGAGCGGACTCGCCGAAGGGTAGTTGAGCGGTCGTTGAATAGGGCCAAAGTGACTGAATCCATTAAGAAAGTCGAAAGACGTAGCCATGTTGTGATCCGCTTCGCCGGCGACTCGGGCGACGGCATGCAGCTCACAGGCTCGAAGTTCACGGACGAAACCGCGCTCGCGGGTAACGATTTATCGACCTTCCCCGACTTTCCGGCCGAGATCCGCGCACCGGCGGGCACCCTGGCCGGCGTTTCGGGCTACCAGATCCACTTCGCCTCGGACCCGGTCCACACGCCCGCCGATTACCCGGACCTGCTGGTGGCGTTCAATCCGGCGGCAATGCGGGCCAATATCCGGGATCTGCGATCGGGCGCGATGCTCATCATCAACAAGGATGCCTTCACCCGGAAGGCGCTGAATCGTGCGGGCTACGATGAGGATCCCCTGCCTGATCTGCACGAACGTTTCGAAGTGGTCGAGGTCCCGCTCACGAGCCTCAACCGCGAGGCGCTGCAAGGACTCGATCTCTCGCAGCGCGAGATGGATCGCTGCAAGAACTTCTTCGCCCTCGGCCTGCTCTCCTGGCTCTACAACCGGCCGATGGAAGCGACCGAGCGCTGGCTCGGCATCAAGTTCAAGGGCGATGTCCTCGAAGCCAATATGCGGACCCTGAAGGCGGGGCATGCCTTCGGCGAGACGACCGAGCTCTTCCCTGTCTCCTACTCGGTTCCGGCGGCGAAGATCGAGACCGGCACCTACCGCAACATCACGGGCAATACGGCCCTCGCCTGGGGGATCATCGCGGCGCGGGTGCTCCTGGATCGCGAGGTCTTCCTCGGCGCCTATCCCATCACTCCGGCGAGCGACGTCCTCCATGAGGTCACGCGTCATCGCAACTTCGGCGTCAAGACCTTCCAGGCCGAGGACGAGATGGCCGCGGTGGCCTCGTCGATCGGCGCTGCGTTCGCCGGCGACCTGGCGGTCACCGTGAGCAGCGGCCCCGGTATCGTCCTGAAGCAGGAGGCCATCGGCCTCGCGATCATGGTCGAGCTGCCGCTCGTGATCATCGATGTCCAGCGCGCCGGACCCTCGACCGGCTCTCCGACCAAGACCGAGCAAGGTGATCTCGATCTGGCGCTCTTCGGCCGTCACTCCATCAGCCCGATGCCGGTGCTGGCTCCCGCGAACGCCGCGGACTGCTTCGACCTGATGATCGAGGCCTTCCGCATCGCGGTGAAGTACATGACACCGGTGATGGTGCTCTCGGACGGCTACCTCGCGAATAGCTCCGAGCCCTGGCGGATTCCCGACGTCGACGCGCTGCCTCGCGAGACGATCCAATTCGCCTCGGCCGACGACGCAGGGAGCTTCCAGCCCTACTCCCGCAACGACGAGACTCTCGCCCGGCCCTGGGCGATCCCGGGTACTGCGGGTCTCGAGCATCGCATCGGCGGCCTCACCAAGGCGAACATCACGGGCAACGTGGTCTACGACGCTGACAGCCACGCCGAGATGGTCGAGCTGCGGGCCGAGAAGGTCCGGCGTGTCGTGCAGGACATTCCGAACCTGGAGATCGTCGGCCCGGATCAAGGCGACCTGCTCCTCGTCGGCTGGGGCAGCACCGAGGGATCAATCATCGCGGCCGTGGAAGAGTCGGCCGAGGTAGCACGTGAGCTCGGCTGCACCGTCTCCCGCATACAGATACGATACATGCACCCCCTGCCCGCCAACCTCGGTGAGATCCTGCGTAGCTTCAAGCATGTGCTGCTGCCGGAGCTCAACGACGGCCAGCTCAGCCGGATCCTCCGGGCCGAGTTCCTGATCGACATCGAGCCGTTGACCAAAGTTGCAGGCCAACCCTTCCGGGTAGGCGAGATTCAAGAGCGGATCGAATCGATTCTGCGCAAGGAAAAGAGCTGACCATGGCAGCACCCCAACTCGCATTGAGTCGCAAGGATTTCGTCTCCAGCCAGGACGTCCGCTGGTGCCCCGGCTGCGGCGACTACTCGATCCTGAGCAACGTCCAGCGCGTGATGCCCGAGTTCGTCGAGCGCCGGGAGGACGTGGTCTTCGTCTCGGGGATCGGCTGCTCGAGCCGCTTCCCCTACTACATGAACACCTACGGCTTTCACACCATCCATGGTCGCGCTCCCTCCTTCGCAACCGGGATCAAGACCGCGAACCCCAACCTCTCGGTCTGGGTCGTGACCGGGGATGGGGACGGGCTCTCGATCGGCGGCAATCACCTGCTGCACACGATCCGGCGCAACCTCGATCTCCAGATCCTGCTCTTCAACAACAAGATCTACGGCCTCACCAAGGGGCAGTACTCACCGACCTCGGATCCAGGCACGATGACGAAGTCGTCTCCCCAGGGCTCGATCGACTATCCCATCGATCCGATCCGCTTCGCCCTCGGCGCCAACGCCACCTTCGTCGCTCGCACCATCGATGTGGACGCACCCCACATGCAGGAGACGCTTCGGCGAGCTCATGCCCACAAGGGCACTGCCTTCGTCGAGATCCTGCAGAACTGCCCGGTCTTCAACGACGGGGTGTGGGACGACGTGCAGGACCGCAAGACCCGGGCGAGCTACTCGATCAACCTGGTGCGCGGAGAGCCCCTCACCTTCGGCACCCCGGGGAGTCTCCAGGGAATCAAGATGCAGGGCGGCGAGCCCTCGATCATCGATCTCGCAGACGACGACGACCCCGTCGAGAAGGGCGTCGTGATTCACAACGAGTTTCTCGAGACGAAGGCCTACGCATTTGCCCTCGCGACCCTCCATCGCCCCGAGTTCCCCCTGCCGGTCGGTGTCTTCCGGGAGGTCGACAAGCCCTCCTACGGAGAGCTGCTCGATCAGCAGATCGATGAGTCGATCGAGAAGAAGGGGCCCGGGGATCTCAAAGCCCTGCTCCACTCGGGCGATACCTGGACGGTGGAGGCCTGATCCGGTCGGGCGGAGCCGTATCGGCCAGGTGCTCCATCGGGAACCAGAAGAGCGCCGCCCCCTCTCTGCCAACATCGATGAGACACCAGCCCCACCGGGATGCCTCAGCGCCCCACGCGAACGCGCGCCCAGTAGCTCTCCAGCTCGGCCTTCACGACCGGGGCCAGCACGTAGAGGGCCA
>CBDUYG010000033.1:0-14578 GCA_965371385.1 uncultured Myxococcales bacterium
ATCGGCAAGGGCTTCAACATCATCAACTTTCTCCTGCCGTACAAGGTTCACCGCGGACAACTGCCCGAGGGCTACGTCCTCGTACATGAGGTGGCGCTCATGAAGGGTTTTCGAGTCAGCACCGATCAATCGAACACGTTCACGGGAGTCGGTATCGACGCCGATCAGAACTGGGTCCTCGAGCGTCGCAGTATCATCGACCACCGCGGTGAGAACCCGATCATCTACCAGGATCGCCCGCGCTCCATCGAGCGAAACGTCCGGGTCTTCATCGACGCCGTCGTATTGCAGATTCCCTTCATGATCTTTGGATCGAAGTCGGGCCATCTCGACGGCAAGACCTGGGTGCTCGATCACGAGAAGCTCGATGTGCCCGATCCGGATCACGAGGGTTCCTCGATCTTCGACCGCATCGTTCGCCGGGCCGACTTTTCGAAGGCGGCGGAGATTCAGCTTCATCCGGCCCGCCGGGCCCACTCGGATTTCAATGGCTTCGGAACCACCTGGAATCTCTTCTTCGTCAACCGCAACTCGAGAACGAGCGACGAGAGGATCACCATCACGGACGAGGCCGGCGACCTGGTCCGGGAGGAACGCCAGCTGCAGAAGCGAAGCCGTTTTTCGTGGATCTTCATCGACAACGGCGAGCGGATGGATTTCCGCGTCGCCGGGCTCCTCGGCAGCGATCCGCGGATCAACGGCGGCCGGCCCTGGGAGCCGGTGATCCTCGCGATCTACAGGATCGACGATCTGAACACCCACAGTGACGAGTTCGATCGCTACTTCGACATGCTGGTCGGGCTCGGCGCCGGCGAATCAGACCTGTCCCCCGAATTCGATGCCCGGGATTGGGAGGTGAGCAAGACGAAGACCGGTCGCTGGACTCGCCTTCTGACGACCGGAACCCTGCGCATTCACGCCGAGGCCCAGCAGCGCATTCTCGAGATCGACGAAGATTCCTACTGGCGCAATCTGGCTCGTCAGCTCGGCCTGGGCGAGCGCGAGTTCGCGCGCTACCGCGAGGGGATGCGATCCGGGCGATCGAAGCGCTCGCTGCAGATCCGCCGCACGATTCCGAGCCTACGGATCAAGAAGGCCATACACCGCTCGTTCTCGACGCTGGCCCACCTGAGGAGGGCGAAGCGCTCCGATGACCAGGTCGAACGTTTGAAGCATCTCGTCCGCATGGTCTACGCCAGCGGAATGAAGACCGGGGGATCCTTCGATTCGCTCATCATCGGAACGTTGCTGCGCGAAGCGGGGGCAGCCGAGCTTCTGCGGCGCAATCAGCTAGGCGTGGACGTGCAAATCACGAAAGCCTTCGAAGATGAGAACAATCTTCCCAAGCGGCGCAACGTGATCGGGAAATTGGGCGCCGAAGACGATCTGCCGAACCAGGATTATCGCTTCTTCCCGTTCACCAACCTCGACAACTACAACAGGCTCGATTGGGTCAGGGCATTGGAGTGATCGGCGCTTCGAGCGCGACCACATCTGCGAGCGGCTCCCGTGGCGAAACAGGCTCGCGCTGCACTCGGATCAGCTCGAGGTGGGAGCCGGGCTCCACCGAGACGTCGCGCTCGTTCTGCGCGAAGAGACCGCCGATGACGGTGCCCGATCCGCCGCCGAAGGTCGGACGATCGTGATAGAGCGAAAATCCCACGCGATTGCGTCGGAACTCACTATCGCGAACGTCCACATCCGACCCATCCTTCGAGGTGATCGCCACTCTCGAGTCGGAGAAGTGAGTCGAGATCACGACCACCCGGCTGCGAGCACCTGCGGTGATCGACTTGTCGTGCATCCACTGAAACGAGCTGTCGTCGATACTCACCTGGGAATCGGAAAGGTCGAGACCATCGTCTCCGTTGTTGAAGAAGACGCTGTCGCGGATCAAACCTTCGGACCAGTTGGCGTCGAGTCCGTCGGAATCGTTCTCGTTGAAGGCCGTTCGAACGACCTCGAAGCCCGATCGCTTCAGGCTCAGGCCGTCTGCTCCGCGGGCCCCGCGAATCTCGCTGTCGGTCAGCACCACCTCGGTGGCATTGAAGGAGAGCTCGCCTCCGAATCGAATCCCCTCGATCTCGGCCTTCGAGCCACCGGAGACTCGCACGTAGGAGAGCCGCGACACCTCGCCGGCCCGCGCCACTCCGAACGTGCCCCAGGGCTGCGCCGGGTCGAGCGCGCGAATCTCGATCGGGCGAGCGGCCGTACCTTCGGCGCGCATCGCGCGGAAGCTGATCAGGCTGACAGCCGGTCCCATGCGCAGAGTCACCCCGGGCTCGAGCACGATGCGATGGGTGGAGGGAATCACGAGAGTCTCGAGCAGCGAATAGTCGCCGGCCGGGAGAACCAGCTGATCGCCAAGCTCCTGGAAGGGAAGCCCAGAGGCGGCGATGATCTCCCCGGCAATGCCGGGCGCCGGGGCGGAATCTTCGATGGATCGAGCGGGGGCTCGCTCCGACGAATAGAGAAAGCGTGTCGGCGGCAGATCCTCTCCGGTCATCTGGTTGCGATAGTCGATGTCGATTCCCGCCAGACTCGCGGCTTCACCCCAGGTCGCGGAGCTGACGAAGGGAAGATCGACCTCGAGTCGCCATACCTCCGCGTCACGATTGCCGTCGTGCATTCGCGCGGCCACGGCCACTCCCTCGGTTCGCAGGGAGACCGAGCTTCCCACGATCTCGGGAACGATGCGCTTCGATGCGACCGTTTCACCATCGGGGGCGATGAGGCGCACGATTGCGGGCCCCTGGCCTGGGAGCGGCGGAGCGCCGAGCTCGATCCGCAGCTCGGTCACGAGGATCGCGGCCAGTCCGGTCGGTCTGAGTTCGAGGGTGAGGGCAGCGGTATCGTCGCGCAGCTCGCGCGTCGCATGCGCGGCGATTCGGGATGCCGTGACGGCGCTCTCGAGCGACCGGATACGCTCGCTGAGTCCCAGGCGCCGGGCCCGGCGAAACTCGGCAAAGCGGCGCAGCTCGACGGGCTCGGCCAGCATTCCCCGCGAGCGGGCGAGACGCGTCAACTCACTTCCGAGCTTCTCATCCGAGCGGACCAGTAGCTCGCCGCCCCGATGGCCGACGGACTCCCAGAGCAGCTCGTTGCGGTGCTCGTTGAATGCGGGTATTGCGAGCAGACGCGACGTGAGGCGACCGCGGCCGGAAAGCCCGCCCTCCCCGTACCCGTTCGGAGCGGCGGAGACTTCGGGCGGGGCAAATCCTGGCGCGCGGGGCTCTCCAAAACCCTGAACGACCGGCTCGAGCAAGCCCGTGACCGGATCGAAATACCAGCTCAGGCCTGCCAGGTCCTCGGACTGGGGCTCGGCAAAAACCCAGGTGAGAGCGTTCCAGCGCAGAAACTTCTCGACATCGAGGAGCTCCGACACCCGGGCCTCGAATTCGTCATCGTCGCCGTATCGAACCAGCTCGAGCAGGCTCTCGAGCTTGTCTTCGGCCACGCCCGCCGCCGACGCGCCCCGCTTGCCGATCGAAGCCTGGTAACGGGCGAGCACCACGGGATATCGCGAGCTCCCTGCCAACCCGGAGGGAATCGTGACGACGGGGGAGGCCGGCTCGAGGATCTCGCCCTTCGGGAAACCGAGACGCTCGAGCATCGCGTGACTGTTGCCCTCGCTCCAGAACACGTCTCCGATCGCGGCACCGTTGATGCGAAGCGCGGCGAAACCCGCCGGAGGTGCCAGGAGCCCGTTGCCCTGGGCCGCGTCGCGTACGACGAGGTCCTGGGCGTCACGCAGATCATTCGCCGGGGAAATCTTCAGCTCACGAACTCCCCGATAGCCCTCCTTGTCCTGGAAGCGCAGTCGCCAGGATCGGGCGCGAAGAGGCTCGGGAGGCGAGGATGGGCGGCTCAGCTGGATATCGACGTCATAGCCGACTCCGGCCACGCGAAAGCGAGCGGGAAACCACCAGCGCTCCGAGCTCGCTCGGGAACTCGAATCGTCGACTCGATTGAAGAGCTCGGCAGCCTCGAAGACGCGCGGCTCAATCTCGATCTCGTAGACCGGGATATCCGTTGAGTGATCCCAGCCCACGGCACCGAGTACGAGCCCGGCCCAGCCGCCAAGCTCAGCTTGCACCGGACGCACGTACACATCCACGACGCCGCGCGGTCCACCGACCAACGCGAGTGCCGCGACTCCACCCAGCATGAGAATCGCGAGATTCAGACTGAGGAGACGCGTTTGAGTTTTTACAGAACCGTTCGTTGCAGTCATTGCAGTCTCCGGAACCACTCGACTGAGTCCTGAGGCCCCCCGCCATCAATGGCGATCTCTCGCGGAGATCGCGGACTCATCCAGTGATGTTGACGCTATTCTGCTCCCAGGAATTCGGCTCACTCCCGCGGTTACCAACCATCCAGATCACGCGACCGATACAAAATCATCGCACTTCCTGCACATTCTATTCGTGTTTTTTTCGTTATTACTGCGCGGTTACTGCGCGTTTCCGTGTCGCGTTCCAGGCTCGAGTATTCTCGACCTCAGTCTCAGTTCAGCCCTCGAACTCATCCATCATGGACTGAACACCGATCACGTACTTGGAATTGCGGCTTACCCGGATCGGAATTCCCCGGACCACCTCTGAGCCAAGCGCCAGGTGAGCCCTGTGGAACTTGATCTCGACAACCAAGGTATCTGGTAAGTTCGCGTACTTGCGAAGATTCGGACTCCCTCGGAGGCGCTGGTCGAGTACCCGCTGGCGAAAATCCAAGGTTGCCCGCAAGAGGCCATCCGGGGACTCGAAGTATTGACGATGGTAGCGGTTGATTAGCGTCGGTTCGGGGTAGAGATCAAGCCAAAATCGACCTTCTGTGGGTAATTCACCCCGGATATTTCGACATACTTTGGGCCATCGACCCCCTGTGAGGTTCAGTGCCCCACCCGAAAAGTGGTGTTTCCAACCCAGATGATTGCGGCGTCGCTTGATCTCGAGAACGGTCTTTTCGGGTCGATCCGAGTCGCCGTACCAGCGCAGGCGTGCCTTCGAGCGGTTGCTGGCTCCGGTCAGGTTCTCACCAAAGGCAAAGAGGTCCGACGTATCGAAGTAGATGTTGTTGATCTGACGGGGCGGATAGGAGGTTCGAAACCCGGCCGGATGCATGTGGATCCAATTTTCGAGCTCGCGATAGCGTGTCGCCTCGGCGACGAACTTCAGCTCGTAACGTGCGTCCTCGGGGGGAGTCGATCCGATCATTGGATCTCCTGAAGCCGATCCGTGTCCTGGTCCTTGTAGAGACGCTCGATTGCTGCATCCACCTCAGGCACGCGTACTCCATCGATTGTGACGCGGCTACCGACCTGGGCCAGCACCGGCAGCGCAGCGCCGACGATTCGTACCTGCGTTGCATCCAGCTGTCCGGGCCCATATTGAGCCCGGTTCATGTACGCGGTAAGCGCAACATTGCTGATGTCGCGAAGAGTCGACTCTTCTATGCTCGAAATGGCGCCATTCTTGCTCGCCAATCCGGTTCCCACCGACGTGATCTCCACCCGGGCCGCCGAGAACCGGCTCCCCTCCCCCACGGCGAGCGCCTTGTCGCGAATGTCGTGCAGCCGCGTTCCTTCCATCGCGACGCGCGATCCCCCGAGGTCCAGGCCATCGCCGCCCGCGCCCGATATGAAGCCCCCGTGGATCTCGCCCTCGACATAGTCGCCATCAAAGGCGTCAGAGCTCGAATCGATGATATCCACATCGCGCAGGACGAAGCTGGCGCGAATCAGGTTGAGCGCATCGTCGCTGCGATTCCCGCGCAGGCTGCAGCTCTCCATCTCGACCCGGGTCCGGCGGAACACCACCCCACCAGCCAGGCGCCAGCGACCGCGCTCGAACCCGCCGGTATTGCGTACTGCCACGTGGGACCAGTGGGAGGGGCGCTCGGATTCGACGACGTAGACACCCGACCAGAGATCCGATCTCTTCTTGCTCACGGGTCCCTCGAGCACCACCAGTGCGTCTTCCCTGCCCATGAATCGAAGGGGGCCACGCGCGATGATTCCCTCTCGCGCCGAAAAATGAAGCACGGTTCCCGCGCGGAGCTCGAGACCGATACCGGGGGGTAGAATCAGGGACCCCTCGACCTGCCAGCGGCCCGGGCCGGCGCGAAGCTGAGCAGACTCCGGATCCCATTCCAGAAAGGCATGTCGAGCCAGAGTTTCCTCGAGCGTGACCTCCGGCAGGGGCAGGAACTTCGCCGAGCGCCCGGTGAGCTCATGGGCCGTTACGCCTGGGACTCGATCGAGTTGGCTCAACCAGAGGGCGCGCTCATGCAGGGACTCCACGTCGACCGGCATCCGCAGGGGATACTCGCGATGCAGAGCGCGAAGAGACCGCCTCTGCTCCCGCTCGAGCATGAGTTCGAACTCCTCCTGTCCCGCCTCCCCGGCGATGCGGTGCAGGGCCTCGATCAGCTCGGCCTGGATGCGCGGATCCTCCAGTACTCTCTTCATGAAGGGAGTCCTGAGAACGACCAGATCCTCGACATGAGGCGGGCCTTGCAGCCCGGCCGCATATCCAACCGGCTCGAGACGCGCGCTGAGGGGATTGAAATAGAAGCGCAGATTCTGCCAACGAAGAGCGTCGCGGGCGCCCCAGAGCTCCGAGACTGCAATGAAACGCGCGATCTTTTCACGATCGAACACATCCCCCGAATCGAGCTTGCCCACCATGAAGGCGCGAAGGATCTTGCGCGCAAGCTTCATGTTCCGCGAAAGCGTGCTCGAGTGATCAACGTCCCTGGGGCGCAGAACCGTGATGGCGGGATCGAATCTCAGGGAGCCGGCGCCCGCCTTGTCGGACCTGCCATCGCGCGCGGTCTCGGCGGGCACCAGGCGCAGAATCGGAGCATCACGCCGCTGCATGCTTTCGAGCATCTCGCGCGAAAAAAACTCCTCCAGGGCCATCACACCGATCTTCTTACCGTTGATGCTGACGTCGGCAAAGACGAAACGCGGAGCCACGACGTCCTCGCGGCGCAGCTGAGCGAGGTAGAGGCTCTCGAGCTGGAATCCTCGCTGCTGGGGTGGGCGCAGGACGAATCGCCTCATTCCAAACACATGCCCTTCTCCCGTCAGCCGTACGCGCAGGGGCCACTTCTCTCCTGCGAGGAAATCGACGCTCGTGTCGGCGAGCCTCATCCGGGCATCGATCGTCTGGCCCTGAACCTCGATCTCGGCCGGAACGAAGTCGTCGTCCGTCGAGTCCAGGCTTCCGGATCGCAGAGCCTCGGCGCGCCGCTCGTGGATCTTGTGGAGATGCTTGAACTTGATGTCGATGACGAGCTTCGGCGCCGGTTCGGGGTCCATGACCCCGGCGACGAAGCGAAGCGGGGCGCCGGCGACGGCCCGCATCACATCCCGCGTGGACCCCGCTCCCGAGCGTTCCATCATCGAGGAGCGAATCGTCGCGGAAAAGGTCAGTGCGGCAAAGAAGAGCACGGCGGCGACGAGCAGCGCCGCGAGCAGGACGGCGATTCCCAGGCCCCAGGGTCGGCTGCGCCGCGCCGCGCCGTCCTCCCGGGCTGGACCGGAGATCGAAACCCGGACCATCGCCGGAGATCAGATGGACGGCATACGGCTCTGATCGATGAACGATACGCCGATGCCCGGAAAGCTGCGGTTCAGGTCGTCGAGCAATGCGGAGACGTGATCGGATTCATCGACATCGACCAGGTAGGTCGCTTCGAGGCCTCCGTCGCGCAAATCGACGCGTCGCAGATCGCTGAGCGCGGTGTGGCGCATGATGACTTCGTTGAGCGATCGGATGCGCTCCTGCTGATCGCTTCCCGCTTCGAGATCGACCGAGAGGTAGAGCTTGGTCTTCTCGTGCTTGCGACGCGAAAAACGCAGTAGGGCCACCAGGAAGAGAATCAAGAGACCGGCGACCATCGTTGGAATCATCTGATCGGCACCGAGCCCGAGGCCCATCGCGATCGCGAAAAAGAGGTACGCGAGCTCCTCCGGCTCCTTGATCGGCGTGCGGAAGCGAACGATCGACAAAGCGCCGACCAGACCCAGGGAGAGGGCCAGACTCGATTTCACTACGGTAATGATCAGTGTCGTGGTGAGAAGAATGAAAGGAAGCGTGCGGTTGAGGTCTTCCCGATTGGAGAGCGTCGAGCCGAAGCGGGAGTAGTGCCAGGTCAGGATCAGCGCGATCGGGAACCCGACCGCCAGGTTGAGGAGCAGGTTGACCAGCGACAGGGGAGCGCCGGTGGGAAGCTGAATGGCAGAGAGATCCATTGGACTGATCTGATTTCCGAGGGTGGGCGATCGAGTGAGCGGGCGAGTATAACGCGCTCGGGCGAACGCGGGATGGGTTCGCTCCCCAAGCCGCGCAGACTACGGCCGCGCGCTCATGAACGCCGGACTCGGGCGCAGCCTCCGGGCGATCCGTCCTGGCCTGGGCAGGCCTTCGAGAGATCCGATAGCGTCCCGTACCGGGGGGCCGAGCCAACAGGACCCTGCCACGGGGCGGCTCCCGGAGACCGCTCACCGGAGCGAAATCGAGAATCCGTGTAGGAGCGGCGGCTAGAGCCTGCTGAGAAGGCGGCGTCGAGAGCATCCTGGAATGGTTTTTTCCTCACCGGTCTTTCTCTTCTTTTTTCTCCCCCTGGTCTGCCTTGCCGTGCTGCTGGTGCCGGCCCGACTTCGCAACGCACTCCTACTGATCGCAAGCCTGGTGTTCTATGCCTGGGGAGCGGGCTCGTTCGTGCTCGTTCTACTGGCTTCGATCACGATCAATTTCGCCTGGGGTCTCGTGATCGGCTGGGCTCGCGAGGCGGGGCGGTCGGGCTGGCGCCGCTTCGGTGTCACGGCCTCGGTCGCGGTCAACCTCGCCCTGCTCGGC
Source organism: uncultured Myxococcales bacterium (assembly GCA_965371385.1). GTDB lineage: Bacteria > Myxococcota_A > UBA9160 > UBA9160 > UBA4427 > CBDUYG01. The sequence goes on from CBDUYG010000033.1 coordinate 8,865, forward strand.
TACTACAAATACGCCAACTTCGCCGTCGCGGGGCTCTCGGATCTGAGACTCAACCTCGGTCTCGAGCCCCCCGACTGGATCGAGGTCGCGCTCCCCGTCGGCATCTCCTTCTTCACCTTCCAGTCGATGAGCTATGCCTTCGACGTCGCGCGTGGAGCGGCCGCCCCTCTGCGCAACCCGATCGACTATGCACTCTACATCGCTCTCTTCCCGCAGCTGGTGGCAGGCCCGATCGTCCGATTCCAGGAGATTGCCGAACAGATTCGGGAGCGCTCAATCGGCGGCGACGATTTCGCCACGGGAGCGCTTCGCTTCGCACACGGTCTCGTAAAGAAGGTGGTGATCGCCGATTCTGCGGGCGCGATCGCGGACGCGGCATTCGGGCTCCCCGGAGACGCGCTGACCACGGCCGCTGCGTGGCTCGGAATGCTCGCCTACTCGGTTCAGATCTACTTCGACTTCTCGGGCTACTCCGACATGGCGATCGGAATCGGCCGCATCTTCGGATTCAAACTGCCCGAGAACTTTCGCCGTCCCTATTCGGCGATCTCGATCACCGACTTCTGGCGCCGCTGGCATATCACCCTCTCCACCTGGTTCCGCGACTACGTCTACGTACCCCTGGGCGGATCGCGGGGCGGCCCGCTCCGAACCTACGTCAACCTCATCCTGGTCTTCACGCTGACCGGTCTCTGGCACGGTGCCAACTGGACCTTCCTGCTCTGGGGGGGCTACCACGGGGCGCTGCTCATCCTGGAAAGGGTCGGCGGGCAGCGGCCGATCGCCCACGCATCCCATATCACGATCCGACGGATCGGAGTCTTCTTCCTCGTGACCCTCGGCTGGGTGATGTTCCGTGCGCCCAGCGTCGGCGAAGCGATGAGCTGGTACGGAAGGCTCGTGCGTATCGACGCTTCACCCCTGCCGCTCGAAATCATGCGCGTGCTCTCGCATCAGAACCAGATCGTCCTGGTCTTTGCCCTGGGCGTCGTGCTCCTGCCTCGGAATTTCTCTGCAGGTGTGGCGATCGCCGAGGGGACGGGACGTCGCGTCACCCTGGCGAGGATTGCGCTGGTCGCACTCGCCCTCCCCTATGCCCTGGCACAGGTGGTCTCGGGCAGCTTCAGCCCATTTCTCTACTTTCAGTTCTGATTCGGGAGGCTAGAACTTTCGCGCTCCCGCGATCATTGTCGTGATGACGTCCACCAGGTCCGACGTCGAGAAGGGCTTGTGGATGATCTGAGTGCGCGACGAGCGCAGGGAGTGCTCGGAGAGCGTGTCGGGAGCGTAGCCCGTCATCAGGACGACCGGAATTCGAAGCTCTCGTTCCTCGATCACCCCGGCGAGCTCGTCACCCGTCATGTTCGGCATCACCATGTCGGTCAAAACGAGACCGGGATCGAGTCCCGCCTCGATCTTCGTGAGGGCCTCTCTTCCATCCTGGGCTTCAATGACCTCGAAGCCGCTTCTCGTGAGAACGCGGCGTATCGACCTGCGCACCAGGACGTCGTCTTCGACGAGCAGGACCAGACCCTGGCCGTGGGGCAACGCCGTACCCGGGCTCTCCTCGCCTCGCATCAGGTCTGCCGTGTGGCGGGGCAGATAGACATCGAAGCGCGCACCCCGGCCCAGGCTACTCGTCACCCGAATCTCCCCGCCGCTCTGACGCACGACGCCGAGGACGGTCGACAGACCCAGACCCGTTCCCTTGCCCTCACCCTTGGTGGTGAAGAAGGGCTCGAAGACGCGGGAGCGCACGTCATCGTCCATTCCGCAGCCGCTGTCCTCGACACTCAGCACGATGACATCTCCCGGCTCGATCGCGAGATCCTCCTTCCGCTCGTCGGCAGGTAGGAGGCGAGTCTGGATCAGGATGCGACCACTCCCGGCGATACTGTCGCGCGCGTTCAGCACCAGGTTCAGGACGACCTGCTCGAGGTTTCCACGATCCGCGAAGACACCCAGTGATGCGTCCGAGAGCTCGTTTTCGATCTTGATATGCTCTCCGATCAGGCGCCGGAGTACCGAGCCCAGGTCGAGCACCACCTCGTTCAGATCGAGGTGCTCGATGCAGACCACCTGCTTGCGGCTGAAGGCCAGCAGCTGCCGGGTCAGGATCGCCGCCATCTCGCCGGCCGACTTCACATCCTGGGCGAGCTCACCGAGGTCCGACGAGCGCGGCAGCTCTGCGAGCATCAACTCACTACAGGAGAGGATGCTGGTGAGTAGATTGTTGAAGTCATGGGCGATGCCGCCGGCGAGCTGACCGATCGCATCCATCTTCTGGGACTGACGCAGCTGCTCCTCGGCCTGTTGGCGCTCGATCGCTGACGCGAGCAGGCCGGCCAGGGTCACGATGAAGTCCTGCTCGGCCTCACCGAACTCGCGATCGCGCCGGGTTGCGGCACACAGCAGTCCATGAGGTCGATCGCGCCCCGGTATCGCTACCAACACCGCCGCTCCCAACCCCGCAACCCCCGCCGCACCAATGCGTCCCCCCCGTGAGCGACGAACGATGAACGCGTGAGAGCCTCCGTCGAGGACCTGCTTCAGCTCCGAATTCCCCTCAGCCACGAGATCCTCGGGCCAATCCACATCGAGGTCGCCCTGAGAGCTGATCGTCGTGAGAGTCGTGCCATTCGGCGCCAGCCGGAATCCAACGGCCTGGTCGACCTCCATCAACTCCATGATCGTTCCGACGACGCGGTCGCAGAGACTCTCCAGATCCGAGAATCGAACCAACTCCTGCCCCAGTTGGCCCAACGCCGCCCCCTGGGCTGCCCTCGCATCGTTGGCGGCCTGGGTCGCGCGCAATCTCTCCAGGCTGGCGCGGGACTCGAGCCGACTGGCCTCAGCAACGGAAAGAGCACCGTTGAGGCGGCGCAGAGCGATGTGGATCAGCATCGCAGCCGCGAAGAGGTTGAGCGCCATGCCGGCCCAGTAATCGAGTGGGCTCACGAAGAGCACCTGCTCGGGAAGCACTTCCTGCGCCTCCGCCAGCACGAAGGCACCGGAGATCGCCGCTCCCAGCAGCGCGAGTGCGATGCCCTGACGGCCGCCGATCGTGAGTCCCGCGACCAGCGCGATGCAGATGAACGCACCAAAGCTCTGAGCAGTAATCCCGCCGAGAAGCACCATGACACCGGCGGCGCTCGCCATCATGAATAGAACGTAAGACCAGGATGCGAGCCGAACGCGGCCCGAACGGAGCAGCCCCAGCACCAGACCATGGAGGAGCAGGACTGGGATGTAGAAACCGAGCCACACGCTCCATACCCGCGTGGGTTGGAAGACGCTGAGCAGGGCCAGTGTGCCAAGCGCCGCAAGGAGGAGGAGGACGATCCCGTTGAGAAGGGAGGCCTGTAGATTCAGCGCGTCGTCCTTGAAGACGGGCGGATCGAACCACCGGCGAAAGCTCTGGAGCCGGCTCGATTCTTCGGGAATGACCTCGGCCAAAACAGGGTTAGTGTAGCCGATGGCGGATACCAATTGATACCGAATCAGGGTTGGGAACGGGGTTTTTCGACACCGTCGGCCGGGTTCGACCGCCTGCGCAGCCACCAGTAGAGCGGCAGCCCCGTCGCCGCAGTGAGAAGGCCCAGGGCGGCCTGGCCCGGTTGCCGTGTGACCATGAAGCCCGCCGAGGCGAGGGTCGCAACGACGAAGAGGCCCGGAACCCAAGGATATCCGGGTATCGGAATCCGTTCGGCGCCCTCGCGGCGACGCAGGACCAGGAGGCCGGTCACGGTGGCCGCCGCAGAGAGTCCGAGGGTGAAGCCGATGTAGCCGAGCAGCTCGACCAGACCAGTGACCCAGACCACCGCGATCGCGAGCCCGACCTGGAGCGCAACGGCCCGGCCCGGCACCTCGCCTTCGGGAGCGAAGAAGCGGGGAAAAAGGCCATCCTCGGCCATGCGCGCGTAGACCCGGGGGCCCACCATCACCATCGCCGAGATCGAGGTAAAGAGAGCCAGCGCGACCAGCACCGATACTCCGCGTCGCAGCCAGGCTCCACCCAGCGCCTCGGCCGCGATCGCCGCCACCTCCGGCTTGCCCGCGAGCTCTGCGGCCGGCGCCGAGTAGAGAAAGACGGCGTTGAGCGCCAGGTAGACGATCATCACGACTCCGGTCGCGAGCACGAGCGAGCGCGGGAGGTTGCGATCGGGGTCCTTCACCTCTCCCGCCACGTAGACCGCTGCGTTCCAGCCCGAGTAGGCAAACGAGATCCACACGAGGGTGACGGCGAAGGGACCGAGCTCGAATCCACGAGTGGCGTCGCCGGCGAAGCTGGACGAATCGGGTAGCCAGAACAAAGCCAGGAGAACCAGACCGGCGATCACCACCAGCTTCAGACCCACGGCCACGTTCTGCAAGAGCACTCCCTCGCGAAGCCGCAAGCCGTGCATCAGGCCCGCGGCCAGAATCGCCCCTGTCCCGATCCAACCCGGCGCGAGCCCATCCGGCGACGACCCCACGAGATAGGCCTGGAGGGCCAGCGCGGAGGCCGCGATCGGTGCGGTGAAGCCCGCCAACAGTGAAATCCAACCCGCGACGAAGCCGGCGGCGGGGTGAATCGTTCGTGAGAGAAAGGTGTATTCACCGCCGGACTCGGGGATCGCACGGGCGAGAGCGCCGTAGCTGAGCGCACCGCACATAGCGATCACACCCCCCACGCACCAGGCCAGGAGCACGATCTCCCGGCTCCCGAGGTCCGCCAGGGCGAAGCCCGAGGTCGTGAAGACTCCGGCACCAATCATGTTGGCGACGATCAGCGCCGCCGCGCTCGTCAGACCCAACCGCCGCTTCATCACTTCGCTGATACCTCTGCGGGCACCGATCGATCACGATGCGCATCAGTGGGGGGGGAGATCAGAGGCGACGCAGGTAGCCGCTCTCGGAAACGGTGAGTATGTACCGCTCTTTGCTTCGGTCGGCTTCGAACTGATCATTGCCGGCCAGGAACTCTGCGATCGCCTCGCGGACCCCTTCGAGGGTGTCCTGCACGATCACGTAGCTCCCCTTGCTCACCATCGGTGCGTAGGCCGCCAGCTCTCCCGCCACGTGTTCCTTCGTATGGAGGGAATCCAGCAGCACGAGCACCTTCTTGCCTTCGACCCGGCGGCGCACTTCCTCGACGATTCTCGGATCCGTCGAGCTTCCGAGCATGAAGTCGACCTTGCTCCGAGCGATCGGATACTCCTTGGCCTTGCGAGTCCGCTGGTCTTCGATGTCGATGGTGATGACTCGGCCCTCAGGGTTGACCTGCTCCAGGAACATTGCCCAGAGCATGGCGCTCCCACCCTGGAGCGTACCCGCCTCGATGATGAAGTCGGGCTTCACCTTGGAGATGATCTCCTGGATGATCCAGACATCCAGGGGATTCTGAAGTGTGCGAACTCCGAGGAACTGGTTGCGGAAGGCCGGCCGGCGCTTGATCCACACTCGCCACATCTCCTGCGCGATCCGCTGCTCCTCCGCCTCGCTCAGCTCGATATCCTGATGCGAGCCGAACTCCGCCTGATAGAGATTGGGGTTCGAAGGCTCGTCCTGTACCTCTGCCTGCTGACCCTCGCTGCAATGGATCGCGGCTGCGGAGATGAGCGCAATGAGCAGAACCCTCCCGCAGCGTGAGGCACCCGAGTAGCTCATTTCGTTCTCCCATCCCTTCGCAGACGGCGCGAGGGTAACGCAGGAAAGCAACGCCGAGCCGAGGG
>CBDUYG010000034.1:0-14292 GCA_965371385.1 uncultured Myxococcales bacterium
TCGCGGACAGCCAACGCATGCGCGAAGCCATCGAGGCGCTGGACCTCTGCGTCGTGATCGACGTTGCGATGACCGAGACGGCGCGCCTGGCCGATTACGTGCTCCCGGTCGCGAGCCAGTTCGAGAAGGCCGAGGCAACCTTCTTCAACTTCGAGTTTCCCCATAACTACTTCCACGTTCGCCGGCCGCTCTTCGAAGCGCCCGACGGCCTCTTCTCCGAAGCCGAGCTGCACTGCCGCCTGGTGGAATCCATGGGTCTGATGCCCGACGATGCCGTCAAAGCGCTGCGCGAGGCCTGGGACGAGGGCCGCGAAACCTTCTGCGCGAGATTTTTCGACTTCATGGCGAGCGATCCCGAATTCGTTCGGATGGTCCCGGTCGTGCTCTATCGCGCGATCGGCGACAAGCTCCCCCACCGCCTCGCCGAGGCCGCCGTCGTCTGGGCGCTCTCGCAGATTGCGGCGCAGAGGTCGCCCGATTCGATTCGGCGTGCAGGCTTCGACGGAAAGGGGACGGAGCTGGGAGATGCTCTCTTCGATGGAATCATCGAGGGCGCGAGCGGCGTCATCTTCTCGGCCGAGGAGTGGGATGGAAGCTGGGATCGGATCGGCACGCCGAACGGGCGCATCCAGCTCGCCATCAGCGAGCTCTTCGAGGAGCTCGATGGCCTCGCGACCGAAGAGCTGCCTGGCCCCGACTCTGACTTCCCCTTCATCCTCTCGGCGGGCGAGCGGCGCTCCTTCACCGCAAATACGATCGTGCGCAATCCCGAGTGGCGAAAAAAGGACGCCGGCGGCGCGCTGCGCCTGAACCCGGACGACGCGCGCGGTCTGGGAGTCGAGGACGGAGGACGGGTTCGACTCACCACCCGACGAGGCAGTGCCGAAGTCAGCGTAGATATCTCGGATCGCATGCAGCAGGGCCACGTATCCCTTCCGAATGGGCTCGGCCTGGACTACCCCGACGATGCAGGCACCGCCTCCCCCACCGGGGTGGCACTCAACGAGCTCACCGCGGGCGGGGATCGCGACTGGCTGGCGGGGACGCCGTGGCACAAGCACACGCCCGCTCGAATCGAAGCGATGTAGCGGCGGCCCACCGGAGCTGCAGACGCAACACCGAGGTGTACCCAGGTAACACCAGGAATCGACCTCGTATGATCCAGCGCTGCCTCGAGCAGTTCTCTTCCCATGCCCCCGCCACGCTCGTCGAGAGCGACATACATCCCCCAGATGTGGGCCTTGTGGGACGCCTTGAGATGACGATCTCGATAGAGACCGATCGTTCCAACGAGATGAGGCCGGAATGCGCCGAAGATCACGTTCTCGGGTCCGGCTCGAGAGCGGCGAGGGTCGTTCGCGCCATATCATCCTCGGGCGAAGAGACGAACACGAGGGGAGAATCGACTAGCCCGGATTATTCATGAAGCTCGTTGCGAGGGCGGCAAGAGTGCTCATGAATAATTCGGGCTAGGGCCTCGCGACGCAAATCGGCGAATGCCTCGGCGTCGTCTTCTGTGAGCAGCGGGATCGTGCCGGTACTCTCGGGCATGAACTCGGCCTCTAATCGATCTTGCGGTAGTCGAGCCGATAGATGAAGCGATCCTCATCGAAGCCCGGCAATTCGCCGGGTTGGCCGACCAGCACCGCCTCGAGGGGATAGATCTTGCCTCCGAAGCGGACTCGTACACGGGGGTCTTCGCGGATGTAGTCGAACCACTTTCGACCCTCCCGGGGATCGATGTAGAGCCGGCCCTTCTTCACGACGTAGTTGAGCTCGACCGAATAAGGATCCTCGGGCCTGGTCTCCAGATCGACGAAGAGATCGTCGACGAAGGACCAGTCGCTCACCGGCTCGCGCACGACCTCGCCCGAGAGTTCACCGCCGGGAAAGATCAGGAACGGGCCTCCGCAGGCGAGCGTCAACAAAGTTGCCAGGCAAAGACTGATACTCGAGCGCTTCACGGTGTCTCCTTCACTTCGGCCGGCTCATCCCTGATGAAAGCTCCGCAGCTCACTCAGTCGCACCGGTCCTCGAGAGGGCCTCTCCCCCATCCCCCAATCGAGCGCCTCGAGGAGCAGATCCGCCGTCAGGCCGAAAGCATCCCCCCGTGCTCCACGAGAGTGTGGGATTCAGATATCGGACTCCATCGTGAAAGACCTCGTCTTCGCCGCGAACCTCCGGACGCAGGAGCTCCGATACGCGCGCGACCAGGATTTCGGAGACCTCGGAGGGGTTCGCGCGAAAGGTGGGAGGAACAGATAGCCAGCCCACGACGGATACGAGATGATGTCCTGCACCGCTCCACGCCTCATCGAGCTCTCCCAGGATTTCGACGCTGTCTGGCTCGATCCCGATCTCCTCATGAGCCTCACGCAAGGCCGCCTCTCGCCAGGTCTCCTCCGGGTCGAGTCGGCCACCCGGGAACGCCGTCTGACCCGAGTGTTGGGAGAGCCTGGGCGACCGACGGGTGAGCACCACATAGACTTCATCGTCTTCGGGCCAGAAGGGCAAGAGCACGGCCGCGCGACGGAAGTGTGCGGGGATCTCGCCGGTAGGAAATCGAAAAGGCTCACGCTCCTGGAGTGAAGCGAGTCGCGCATGGAATTCTCGGGTGAAGCTCATGATTCCCCGGTACCGGCGTCTCGAGTCATACGACGACGAGCGGCCGAGAGCGCCGCGCCGGCAACTCGACGCGCACCCGGTCGCCCGGCCGCACGTCTCCGCCAACCACTACGATGGACATGATTCCCGCCTTGCGGATGAGGCTACCGCTCGCGTCGCGACCCAAGGTCGCCGCCATCAAACCCGGTTGGATCTCGTCCAGCTGGGCACATGGATTGCGCAAACCGGCAACTTCGACGATCGCTTCGGCTCCCAGGTGAAGCCTCGCTCCCGTGGAAAGGCCCAGCAGGTCGATTCCACGAGTGGTGATGTTCTCCCCCATCTCTCCGGGCGAGAGATCGAAGCCCTGGGATCGCAGCTCATCGTGTAGCTCGGAGTGGATCAGGTGAACCTGGCGCAGATTCGGCTGGGTCGGATCGCGCGCAACCCGCGAGCGGTGTTGAACCGTCTCACCAGAGTGCGCATCGCCCTCGACACCGTGCCCGACGATCAGTCGAATCGTCTTCCGTTCCGGCTTCGAGACCCGATGCTCGGCGAGTCGACTCACGGCGGTGATCACTCCCTCGGTCGTCTCTTGTGTTCTCACCTGCGGCCCTTCGAGCTTTCCCGGCTACGAATCGCGTTTCGCCCGCTCGGCGAGGTACGCAGCCATCTGCGGCGCGACGATCTCCCTCAAGGCGATCACGGCGCCGACCGGGCGCATCAACACATCGAGACTGCGGATTCGGAGCTCATCATCCAGGGAGATGAGATCGATGCCCTGGAGCTCGAGATCGCCGACGTGACCCGTGAACTCGAGAGCGAGCTCACCCCCCTGCTGCCATTCCCGGTGGTAGGTGAAATCTTCGATCGTATTCACGATGATGCCCAGCAGATGCTGAACCAGCTCGACGCCGTTCAGCTTCTCCCAATAGGGAGGAGCACCCATCGTGATGTCTTCGGCCAGCACGGAGCCGAGCGCGGCCACATCCTTCTCGAATACGATCCGGTGCCACTCGGTCAGAAATTCGGGCTGCGGGTCTGCCATGGATTGATCCTCCGATCTACCGGTTTGCCGGTTCACCGGTTCACCTCACCAATTCACCGGTCTGGGCAGCCCTGCGCAGCTTTCTCAGAACTCTGCACCGACCACGAGCGAAAGTAGTTCACCCCGTTCACGGGCCGACACGCAGACGTTACCCAATGCGAGAGTGAGCTGCTGCCCGCTCACGGGCCCGGGCCGGAGAGCGCCGATACCATGACGCGGATGCAAGGAGGGAAATCATGATCCAGGGAAGCTGCCTTTGCGGCGGTGTTCGCTACGAGGTCGACGGGCCGCTTCAAGCCATGGCTTGCTGTCACTGCAACGAATGCCGCAAGGCCTCCGGGGCGGAGTTCGCGACCAATGCCACTGTGAGCGTAGAGAGCTTCCGGCTCATCGCGGGTGAGGAGCTGCTCGCAGAATTCGAGTCGAGCCAGGGCCAGGCCCGCGTCTTCTGTCGCCGCTGTGGCTCGCCGATCCTGAAGCGCTCTGCCGCCAGGCCCGACCAGGTACGCCTTCGACTCGGTTGTCTGGATTCGGACATCGACGAAAGAGCCCTGGCTCACGTCTTCGTCGGCGAAAAGCCGAACTGGTCGGAGATTCACGACGAGCTTCCCCGGTTCGACACGGCACCGCCCACCAACGCGTAGCGGGGCGTCTGGCGCCCCGTGAGGTAATGCGCAACGGCACCGCCCAATTCGCCTCTGCGCCTCTGCGCCGCGCGCCGGCGAGTCACGCCAATTGAATCACGGCTCGACGCGATCCCACCAGGCTCGAAGAATCCGCCTCGTTTCGTTCGTGCGCATCTCTCACGAAGCAGACTTCGATGTGGCAATGGCGGGCCACCATGCCACACGGTAAGAGTACACATGTCACACCAGCCACTTGAAACTCAAGATCAAATCACCCTCTTCGCAGTGAGTGGCCTCCGCTCCGACGATATTCTGCGACCAATCGATGCAACGAAGGGTTGCGTTCGGAGTCTGACGATGACACGAAGACACATGCCGCTTCGATATCGAGAGACTGAACTACTCGAGCGAAGATGTGAGGCATCGCGCCGCCTGTACCCAATGGTCCGTTCTGCGATCGCTCCCTGAATCCGGCACGAAGACTGCAAAGTTGGCTGCCAATGATTTTGAGCCTGAAGACGAAGGCGCGCGATCGATGCGGCTTCGCATCCAAACGACGGCAACGGAAGAGCTTCTTTGCACGTAATTGCGGATCTGATTCAGGAGCTGGGAGATTGACATGTTGAACGACAAGGCATTTACCGCATACGCACTTCTATTGATCGCGGGCACTGCCGCCGTCCTGACATTCGCAGTGGTGGCCCAGGGAGGCTCGTTTCCGCCGGTCGTGTACATGATCGAGCACCTCCTCATGGCGCTCGCCCTTCGGGCGTCCTACAAGTGCTTCGACGGACCGGCCTGGTTCCCCTACCCGTCCGAGAGGAAAGACGCGAGCGAAGAGGCGGAGGTCACCATTCCCAATTCCGCCGCCGGCGCGTTGGGATAGTCTCCTACGCAGCTCGAAGAGGGCCGCTCGCGTAGTCGAACGGCCACCTGATCTCGATACCCCCGGTCGGCGAAGACGTCGGCCGGGGATATTGCGGTGTTGCGTCGGTGTGTCGTTGTAATCTTGTGATCTCGTGACGAAACGGATTTCGTTCACGGATTCGGGGCAAGGCATTCGATCGAACCGGGTAGACGTTTGATTCCTCGTCGGTTGTGGGCTCGAGCGATGCGCAGGTCGACATCGGACACTTGCATTCGCGCCCGGAAACCGGATCCGGTCGGTCAACTCTCGCGATTGAAACGCGGCTTCCTCTTCTCCAAGAAGGCCATCATCCCTTCTCGCTGATCGGGTGTTCCCATTGTCGCCATCACGGCGGCTCGCTCGTCGCTGATGCTCTCGGCCAGCGTTCTTTCGTCGGCTCCCACGATGCAACGAAGCATCCCCGCAACCGCGATGCTCGGCATTTCGGCCAGCTCGAGCGCCAGGTCCTGCGCGCGCTGAAAGAGCTCTTCGAGCGGCCAGACCTCGCTTACGAGGCCGATCCGCAGTGCCTCGGGGCCGGAGATCTTCTTCGCGCGGAGAATCATGTCGAGCGCCTGGTCGCGTCCCACACATCGCGTCAGCCGGGCGCTGCCCCCCCAGGCGGGCACGGTTCCCAGATCGAGCTCCGGCAAGCCAATCCTGGCCCCCTCCTGGGCCGCCAGTCTGAAGTGACAGCTGAGGGGGAGCTCGAGACCGCCGCCCAGGGAATAGCCGTAGAGAGTGGCAATCACGGGCTTCGAAAGGTTTTCGATCGCATCCAGTACCCGAAGCCGCTGATCGAAGAGCGCCTCGGGGCTTCCCATTCGCTCGATGCCCTTGGGGAGCTGCTTGAGGTTCATTCCGACCGAGAAGTTCTCCTCGCCCGCGCCACGGATCACAATCGCGCGCACCGCAGAGTCCCGAGAGACGCGATCGACCTCGACCTCGAGAGCATCGATGAAGTCGAGGCTCATCGCGTTTCGGGGAGCGTCGTTGATCGTGAAGGTGGCGACCGCACCGTTCCGTTGGACGAGCAGCGGTGGAGCGCTCGTAGATCCCTTGTGCGACACGATCTCCCTCCTCCGCTGCCCTCACCTTGATGCTATCACGAATCATTTCGGTCCAGCGAGGCGGCTCTCTCGAGGATCTTCGGTTCGAAGCCTACGCCCCGCCCATAGTCGGCCGAAAGAGTCGGCCGAACGAGCGCCGCCGATGCCGACTCGAAGAGGCGATAGGTCGGCCCGCCTCGACGCATTGGCGAAGAACGCAGTCGATCCGTCCCCCTCACCCCGCTGCTAGGCTTTCCTTCCAACCGCAAAGGAGCCACCGATGCCCCCTCACCCCCGCAGCGAAGTCGAAGAGGCCTACCACCACTTCGTAACCACCGGCGACAGCGGCGATTGGAACGCCTGGGCGGATCTCCACACTGAAGACGGCGTCTGGGTCGAGCATCACCTCGGAACCTTTCGCGGCCGCGAGGCGATCCGAAGAGCGATCACCGACGTGATGAAGCCCGTTCCCATGATGCTCTTTCCAGTCGACTGGCATGTGATCGAGGGCGACCGGGTCGTCTTCTATCCCTGGCAGGTGCTCCCTGATCCAACCGATGAGGGACGAGACTTCCGCTTCGGTTGCGTCACGATTCTCGGCTATGCGGGCAACGGGGAGTGGTCCTATCAAGAGGATCTCTACAACCCGAAGGAAGGCCAGAAGGTGGTAAAGAGCTGGCTGGAAGCGGGTGGGAAGCTCGCGGGCTCGCTCGATGTCCAGCTCGACGCATGACCAAGGTCGCGAACGCAGCATGGCGATCGACAGTCCCATCCGCAGCAGCGCCTACAGTCTCTCCCACGCCATCCGCATCCGCGCCACGAGCGGCTCCCCCGGCGCAACGATGCGCGGCTCGAGGGTCAGCGCATTCGGAGGGCCCGTCGTCGGCTCCACGCAGATTGCGTGCTCGGGCTCGTCGTAGACCACGCAGTGCGTCTCCGGCGATTCGATCGTGAGCCGCAGAGCGCCGGGCCAGGTGAGAACCGGCGCGCGTTCGAGATTGGTGAAGCAATCATCCCAGGGCCGAGCCGAGGGCGGGATCAGGCGCCCAGTCGGAACCCCCTCCTGCCCGCGCTCGTACATCGACGCCCCAGCGAACTCCAGCTCCAGCGCCCCACCGCGCCCGATCTCGCGGCGGAACCACGGGTGCCAGCCAGCGCTCGCGGGAAAGCGTTGCACCGCCGAGTGCACCTCCAGGCGAAGCGCAAGCCCATCGCGATCCAGGCGCATCTCCTGCACCGCTCTGCCCCGCCAGGGCCAATCGGGACCGAGCCCGGTCGAGAGTCTTCCTTCGCCCTCGTGAATCCACGAGCGCAGATACGTGGTGCCATGTATCGCGTGCGGGGCCATCGTGATCGGCAGCTCGTATTCGCGTCCGCAATATTCGAAGCGTCCGAACGCAACCCGGCCCGCCCAAGGCGCCATCGGGTAGCACCCCCAGGCCCTCGGGTTCTCCTCCCGCGGCACCAGGAGCTGCAGCCCTGCAACCTCGAGCGAAGCGATCCGCCCCCCGGCCTCGAGGTCGATCTCCACCCGTACGTCTTCCAGCTCGAGTTGCACTTCGGGCCGCCTTCCCGCTTCGATTCCGCCCGCCACCACGGCGGCAGCGCAGTGTATTCCCATCACGATCCCACTTGTCGCCGCCTCTCGCAAATGCGACTGTTACTCATCGGAGGCATTCCCCATGACGGAAACCAGGCGCACCGGAAGCTGCCTATGCGGCGGCATCCGATTCGAGATCGAAGGGGGCCTCACCGCCGTCCAGCTCTGCCACGCGGCTCGCTGCCGCAAGGCCACCGGGGCCGGCGCCGCGCCGGAGCTGGCGGGAAGGGTCGATGGGCTGCACTGGCTGGCGGGCGAAGATCTCATCACCCACTACGAGGCTCCGCTCCTGCACGAGCCGCCGCCCTACCGGCGCGCGTTCTGTCGGATCTGCGGATCGCCGGTGCCGGTCGTCGAGAGCGAATCGGGCATCACGATCCTGCTCGCCGGGATGCTCGACGACGACACGGGCCTCAGGACGTTCCGCCACATCTTTACGAGTCAGAAAGCGGGCTGGTCCCAGCTCGACCCGGGGCTGAGAGAGTTCGAGCAGCGCCCGCCCGCGGAAGCGAGGCGGCCTACCCAGGACGACTTCAGGTAGCTGTTCAGATCAGGTCAGACGGAAGACATCTCCGATGCGGGGAGTCGTCACGCGAGATGGAGGAATGGCCCAACCGTCGCCTGGCGGCCGGGCCGCAGCCCGGGTCGACGATCGCGGATCGACGACGACTCCTTCACCGCATGATGCAGTGCTTCGCGTAGTCTCCGACCTGGTTGGCGGTCCAGTCGCCCTTGGCCTTTTCGTCCATCATCTCGCACCAGGCCTCGGTCCCCACCTCGGGCGTGCACGCCGAAGCCAATGCGACGATCGCCAGCACCAGAACGACCACCTTGATTCTCTGCATCGAGCCCATCATTCCCCTCCCCTCACGCGCTGATCGATCTCGGAGCTCGCGCATCGGCGAAATGAAGCGGCGATCCAGTTCTGGGCCGTCGCAACCCGTCCGCACTCTCGGCGAGCCGAGCGAGCGTCACCACAGCGGCCTCGCTGAAGAGATTCTCCGTGTGAAGGAGTCACCCTCCGCGAATTCCTCCGCGCGAGGCCCAGGACATTCGAGCAGGGCGGAACATAACCGACTCCATCCTCAGAGAAAATCCCCGGGATCAAGAGGAGATCGGCAGACTTCCGAGAGTATTCGCGATCGGGCGGCGTACTTCGAAACTGGCGCGTGAAACTCATAAGTGTCGCGACTCGGGCGGCGCACCACCCCACATTCGAGGTCTCGCGCCTCCGGGAAGGGGAGGAACCCGGCCCGATACAAAGAGCAGTAGGGCTGGTAGTCTTGCAGCAGCTTCCCAGCGAAGCCGGTGTGGACTGGCCGGCTCCGAAACCGACGATCGGCATGATGGAGATGAGAAATGCGTACCGAGATCTGCGACCTCTTCGGGATGGACGTCCCGATCTTTGCCTTCAGCCACTGCCGGGATGTCGTTGCGGCGGTCACGAACGCCGGCGGGATGGGGGTCCTGGGGGCCCTCGCGTTTTCCCCCGAGCAACTCGACCTCGAGCTCAAGTGGATCGACGAGCACACCAAGGGCAAGCCCTACGGCGTCGATATCGTGATGCCAGCGAGCTACGAGGGCAAGGACGAGGGCCTCGGAAAGGCCGAAGAGGGAAGCACGAAGGTCGATGCAGACGTCTTCAAGAACCTCATCCCCCAGGAGACGGTGGCTTGGATCGAAACCGTCCTCGATGAGTACGACATCCCTCCCCTGCCGGACGACTTCGCGGCGCGCGAGGGAATCGGGGGCGGTGGCAGCGGAGGGCTGCTCGGCTGGACCGACGGCGGCGCGCGCAACCAGCTCGACGTCGCACTCCGATATCCCGTGAAGCTCCTCGTCAACGCCCTCGGCCCGCCTCCCAAGGACATCATCGATCACGCCCACTCCCTCGGGATCAAGGTCGCAGCCCTGACCGGTGCAGTGAAGCACGCGATCCGCCAGAAGGAGCAGGGGGTCGACATCATCGTCGCCCAGGGGACCGAGGCAGGGGGACATACGGGTGAGATCGGCTCGATGGTGCTCATCCCCGACATCGTCGACGCGGTGGGGTCGACTCCGGTGCTGGGCGCCGGCGGCATCGGGGGAGGGCGCCAGGCCGCCGCCGCCCTCGCGCTCGGCGCCCAGGGGGTTTGGACGGGCTCGTGCTGGCTCACCGTCAAGGAGAGCGAGATGAGCGAGCACGTGATGGACAAGCTGTTGGCCGCGACGTCCGAGGATGCGGTTCGTTCCAAGACCCTCTCGGGCAAGCCGGCTCGCCTGCTCAAGACGGCCTGGACGCAGGCCTGGCTCCGCGATGACTGCCCCGGCACGCTCCCCATGCCCCTGCAATACATGGTCTGCGCCGAGCCGACTACCCGCATCGGCCTCTCGGCCCGAGCGGGCAACCCCAAGGCGAAGGAGCTGCTCGGCATGCCGGTGGGGCAGGTGGTGAGCCGCATGAATCAAGTGAAGAGCTCCGCCCAACTCGTCGAAGATTTCCTGGATGAGTTCATCGAGTCGGTGGAGCGGCTCGACGGCATGATCGAGGCCGCGGAGAAGCAGGACTGATCGATCGCGTTCCCACGGGATCAGAGTTCAGAGCGAGAAGACATCTTCATCGAGATACACCGCCGCACCCTCTTCGGTCGTGCTGACCCAGTAACGAGGCAGGCGCTCGAGCGGCGGCTGCCAGGCTTCGGCCGACGCGAGCACGGCCGCGATCGCGTCCGGCTCGACCGGAAGATAGTCGTCTCGGGTCGGTCGCTCGGCGAAGGCGGGGATCATCCTCAGCACTGCATGCCCTGCATCGAGCAGCTCCGAGCATGCGGTCCTGCACGCCTCGAGTATTTCCGGCTCGCCGTGGCCGGGGAGACGGGACGCGATCGCCGAAGGAATCTCGTGCAGCCCGCAAACACCTCCCTGGCCGTCCGCCGCGATATAGGACTTCACGTACTGCAGATCGATCACGGCCTACCGCCCCTCCCGCTTCTCTCTCATTGTAACCAGCGCGGCGGGGGCTGCCGTCCCGACACGCAACCTTCGGCGAACGAGAGGAGCTGACCGATGATGGCGTCGACGTCCGAGACCCCGGCGCGGTGTGCCTGGATCACGGCCGCGTTCGGGCGATGCACCAGAGTCAAGAGGCCCAGATGTTCCCAGGGCTCCGCTGCTCCGAGCCGCACGACGTCGATGCGAACCTGACGATCGTTGACCCTACGGTCGTCGCTGTGGAGCACCGTCACCCTCGAATGATCCAGCTCGAGAGTGAATTCGATGAAGCGCCTGGCAATCACCTCGAGACGCTCGGAGTCCGTCAGCCCGGGCGGCGGGGAGGCGATCGGACTCACCCCGAGCCGGTAGTAGTCCATGCGATACGACCAGCCATCGTCCTGATCGAAGCTGACCCACTCCCCACTCTCCTCGATCGCATCGTCGATCTCGAGCTCGCCGCGAGGCCCGGGTAGCCGGCACGAATAGGAGCCGGAGGGCGAGCGGTAGGCACCGTCGTCGATATTCCCATGGAGCCCGAAGAGGTGGATCGAGCAGCCGGGCAAAAGCAGCCCCAGCACCGCGATCGATGCGATGACGATCCGAATCTGTGCCTGCGCTTGCGTCATCCTGCGAACCTCTCGGGGCCGCGAGTTCCTTGCGGCGGGAGACGTGACTCTAGAAGCTATCTCATCGACCTCGGAGCGAGCGAGGTGCGCGAAGGGAACGGTTCATGAGACGGCTTCCAACCTGCGAGCCGCCGGTCGATCGCCGAGCGGGGATGGGCGAGAACCCAGTCCTTCGGCTTCGGCGCTCCTTCACGAGCGGACATTCTCGTCCCGCAGCAACACCCAGAGGCGATCCAGCATCGAGGCGAAGGTCGCGAGCAGGGTCATCCACCCGACCATCAGGATGAGCGCATCGTTCGGCCAGGCGAGACCAAGGGTGTCGCGCACGATCGGGGTGCCGACGAGCACGTAGTAGAAGATCCCGTTCCAGCGTCCGAGTGTACTGGCTCGCAGCACTCTACCCTGGAGCGCGCGGGAGTCGAGGGAGTATTGCAGGAACGCCAGGGCGACGAGGGGCGGGAGATAGACGGGGACGAGCCCGAGCATCGCCAGGGCCCCGAGGCCGAGGGTCACGAAGAAGGCATCGCTGCCGTGATCGAGGAGCGCCCCCAGCGCGTTCGCGCGACCACTGCGCCGAGCCAGGGGGCCATCGGCAAAATCGGTTGCGATCGCGATTGCGAAGATCAGGACCGCGGGCTCGGGCCTGCCGCGAACAATCAACCATGCGAGCAATGGAGCGAGGATCACGCGTGTCAACGAAAGGAAGTTGGGCCACGACCACGCGAGCGGCCGGGCGAGCGGGGAGACTTCGCCCTCGCCCTTGCCCTCGATCTCCTGCTGCGGCCGCGGCTCCGTCATCCCGGCTGGGCCCTCAACGACGCTCGGCGAGCACCGCCTCCACGATCGTCTCGCTGGCGTGGGCGAGGGGGAGGTCGGTCGCCTCGCCATCGGCGCGACGCTTGAGCTCGAGCTTGCCCTCGGCCACGCCCTTGGGCCCGACCGTCACGCGGTAGGGGAAGCCGATCAGGTCGGCATCCTTGAACTTCACCCCCGGACGCTCGTCTCGATCGTCGAGGATGACGTCGATTCCGGCGGCGATGAGGGCGTCGTAGACTCGCTCGCCCGCTTCGATGCACTCGACATCCTTCGGCTTCACGACAGTCACGACGACCTCGAAGGGTGCAATGTTGACGGGCCATATGATTCCAGCGTCGTCGTGGCTGACCTCGACGACCGCCGCCATGCCGCGATCGATTCCGATCCCATAGGAGCCCATGATGAGCGTCTGCGCCTTGCCGTTCTGATCGAGCACCGTGGCCCCCATCGCCTCGCTGTATCGGGTTCCCAGCTTGAAGATGTGCCCCACCTCGATGGTCTTGAATACCGCGAGCTTCTCGCCACACTGCACGCAGGCCTCGCCGTCCTGCACCTCGCGCAAATCGAGCCAGGCCTTCACGTCGATATCGCGCTCCACGTCGACACCCCGCAGGTGGAAGTCGTCTTCGTTCGCGCCGGTCGTCATGTCCTTGCGGCCGCGAAGGGACTCGTCGGCGATGATGAAGAGATCCTTCACGCCGACGGCTCCGAGGCTGCCGGGGGAAGCGCCGAGCACTTCGCGAATCCCATCGGCCTCTGCGGGCCGGATCGTCTCGGCCTCGACGCTATCGGCGATCTTCGTCTCCACCAGGGTGTCATCGCCTCGCATCAGGATCAGTACGTGGCTGCCGTCGATCTCGTAGACGAGGGTCTTGATTTGAGATGAGCCGGGCGTTCCTGCTTCGAACCTCGCGAGATCCTCGATCGTTCGAATGCCCGGAGTCGGAAACTTCTCGGGGGCTGCGAGCCCCTCGCCGTCGACGCAGGCTTCGATACGGCTCACCGCCTTCTCGGTGTTGGCCGCGTAGCCGCAAGCCGCGCAGGCCGCGATCCAATCCTCTCCCGCGTCGCTCTTCAGCATGAACTCGACCGACTGGCTTCCCCCCATCGCCCCGGATGAAGCCTCGACGGCGATGGGCTCGAAGCCGATGCGCTTGAAAATCTTGCGATAGGCGGCGAAGTGTTGATCGAAGGCGTGATCGAGCCCTTCGTCGTCGATCGAGAGGGAGTAGGAATCCTTCATCGTGAACTCGCGCACCCTCAGCAGGCCGCTCTTGGGCCGGGCCTCGTCGCGGTACTTCGTGTGAATCTGGTACCAGACCTGCGGGAGCTGCTTGTAAGAGCGCAGCTCGCATGCGAGATGGGCGAAGATCTCCTCCTCCGTCATCCCGAGCCCCAGCTCGCTACCCCGGCGATCCTTCAGCCGGAACATCTCCTGCCCCATCGTCTCCCAGCGTCCGGACTTCTCCCAGATCTCGCGCGGATGCAGGGTGGGGAGGCGAAACTCCTGGGCCCCGAGCTCGTTCATCTCGTGCCGCACGATCCCGGTGATCTTGTCCACGACGCGAAAGCCCAGGGGCGTGAGGGTATAGATGCCGCTCATCAGCTGGCGGATGAAGCCCGCCCTCAGCAGGAGCTTGTGGCTGATCGCCTCGGCGTCGGCGGGATCGTCGCGGAAGGTGGGGAGAAATGATTTGGACCAACGCACGGGCCTCTCCTTTTGGCGGTTTTCGAGCGGTCCTCTTCATCGGACGCACGGCAAACTGGAGTCACTGGGACGCTGGGCCTCAGCGCTCGCCGGCCTCGCAGGATCATCCGCGCTGGGGACGAGCGTACGAGACCGCAACGCCGCGTAGCATAGCTTTACCGGAGAGCGGCGGCGCCACTGGAGAGCGGCCGCGCCACCGGAGAGAGACCGACTCGCAGGATGGAGGCGGCGCGGGTCTTCTGCGGCACCCGGACGAGCAGGGCTGAGTCAGAATGGGGTCCCGTGCTGCTCCGTGAAGGGCACGAAGGCCTCGACCAGGCGCTGCATGATCGGGC
>CBDUYG010000035.1:0-14091 GCA_965371385.1 uncultured Myxococcales bacterium
GCGACGAGGCGATCGCGCTCCTCGCCCCGCGCGGGAAGGAGTCGAGGCGTCTCGGGAAAGCGTTCGTCCAGCCACAGCCCGATGGGAGTCGAATCGCTGCGACTCTCGTCGCCGATCGTCAACACCGGGACCTGGCGGCCGATGGGGAGATCCTTCAGGACACGAAGGGGATGGATATAGAAGCACTGGAAGTCGAGCTGCTTGTAGAGCAGGAAGCAGTGCACCTTGGCGGCGTAGGGACTCATCGCATAGCTGTAGAGGCGGATCTTCTCGGGGCTCATGCGGCGATTCTACCGGGTCGGCCGAGGGGCGGCAGCGAGCGGCGCTCATGGCGGTATCTGCTCTATGATTGACGCAATCGAGTGACGGAAGAGGGAGACGAGGAGGTGCCGACTCGCTACGTGATGCCCGTCCTGGGGCTCATCCGGGCCATGTCCCTGATCGCGCTCAGCATCGCAGCGACCGCCGCGAACGCCGCGGCCCTACCGCCCCATCCTCCCCTCCGCATCCTGATCGTCAGCGACGAGGTCAACCCGCACGGGCTCTCGGACGCCGAACTCAGCCAGCCCGGAGACATCTCGGCGGCGTTGCTCGCACCGGGAAGCGGCTTGAACCTCGACACGGCGGGCGACGCCGTGCTCGAAGTCGCAACGGACGACATCAGCCTGGCGACGGCGGCTCTGTCGCTCCCGATCTCCGATCCTTCGGCCTATGACGTCGTCATCTACTTCGCCCACAGGATCCCGTCCGGCGGCAGCGGCGCGGCGGATCAGGAGGCGTTCGTCGTCGCCGTCGAAGATTTCCTGACGGCCGGTGGCGGTTTCATCTCCTTTCACCACGGCGCCTACCGCACCACAGGCAAGGACTCGATCCAGGAGATCATCGGAGCGACGGCGATGGGAAGCGTCCCCTGGAATACGGTCGAAGGTCAGAACGTCATCAACGTCGCCCCCGGTCACTTCGTCTCGAGCAATGAGATCGAGTATGCAAGCTCGACCTCGTACGCGGACCCCTTACGTGGCGTTCCGGCCGGCACTTATGATCTCTTCAACAACACTCCCGACGAGCGATACCTCGACTTCGAGATCAACCCGACTGCCGGTGATGTGACGCTCCTCTTCGCGAGCAACTACGACCAGTCCGGAACCACGCACCTGCTCGGGCTCCTTCACGAACGACCGGCGTGGGAAGGGGTCGTGGTCGTCTACCAGCCGGGCGAGTACCAGCCCAATGCCCTCGATGACCTCGACGGCAACAACTTCCAGATCCTGGCGAACGCGATCCATTTCGCGGCCTATCGCGACCCGGAGTCGGCGGTGCCCAGCCTGATGCCGGCGGGGCTGTGGATGCTCGGGGCGGCCCTCAGCGCCCTCGGAAGTCGGGTGCTGAGGAAACACTCGAGTGCGGGGTCCCTCGAAGCGGCACGGCTCTCCGGATCGTTGGGTGCGGAGGTGCGCAACCTGGAATCTCATCGAAAATCCGACTGAGCCCGATCTGATCCGCTTCTTCTCAACATCTCCACGACTCGCTAAGCTCGCGACGCATGGGAATGTTGGACGGAATCGAGGTCGCCTGCTTCGACCTCTTCGAGACACTGGTCACGGTCGATACCCGGGATCTCCCGCCCGTGGATTTCGACGGGACGAGCGTGCGCAGCACGATCCCCCTGCTTCACGAACGGTTTTTCGCCGACCGCGGGGTCGCACTCGATGATCTCGTTCGGGGCATGCGGAGCATGTGGGTCGAGGTCCGCAAGGAGCTTCGGCGGACGGACGGCACGGAGGACGAGCGGCTGCGCGAGATTTCGTCGACGGAGAAGTTCGGGCGTCTCGTAGCCGAGTTGGGATTGGCCCGGGGCGACGAGGCGGAGGCGCTCGCCGACGAGGTCGCGACCCACCACCACGCAGTCCTGATTTCGGCCGCTTGTGCCCTCGACGGTGCGCGGGAGGTGCTCGCCGCGGTACGGGAGCGCGGGATCCCCACCGTGCTCGTCTCCAACTGGGATCATGCGGATGCGGGTCCCGCCATGCTGGCCCAGACGGGGCTGATGGAGCTGCTCGACCACGTGGTCATCTCCGAGGCCGTGGGAGTGCGCAAGCCGCACTCGAGAATCTTTCGCGAGGCCCTCGCCCCCTTCGGTGCGGAGCCGGGAGCGGCGCTGCACGTGGGTGACCTCGCGGAGCCCGATGCGTTCGGGGCCGGCCGTCTGGGATTCAAGACCGTCTGGCTGGACCGCAAGCAGGAGGGCTGGAACGATGCTCTCGGACCCGACCCCACCCTGACGCTCGGACACATCTCGGAGCTCATCGAGCATCTATGATTGCCGGTTCGGATTTCGTCCAGCTTCCGAGGCCGGGACTTCCCGCAAAGCCTCGTCACGGCGAACGTCCTATCCTCCCTACACCAAGGAGTTTAGCATGAGCGACGATGTGCGCACGCGAGCGAAGGAGCTCTGGCAGGAGGTCAATCAGTTCCCCGCCCCCGAGCCCGCGGATGGGTTCCTGGAGGCCACGCTGGATCAGGTCTTCGGCCGGGTATGGAGCCGCCCCGGGCTGACGCGCAAGGAGCGACGCTGGATCACCCTCACTAGCATCGCCGCCCTGGGCGCGACGGACGCCCTCGAGGTGCACGTCCGGTCGGCACTGCAGAGCGGCGACATCACTCCGGAAGAGATGAAGGAGTTCGCCCTCCACTTCGCCCATTACGCGGGCTGGCCCCTCGCGAGCCAGCTCTATACCACGATCATTCGAATCATCTCGGAGCAGCAAGCCGAGAAGTGAGGGGTTCGCCATGAAGAGAGAGGCATTGATCACCGGGGCCGGAGGGGGAATGGGGCGTGCGTGTGCCCGCGCCCTCGCGGGCCGTTACGAGCTCGTGCTCACCGATCGCGATTCGTCGCTTCTCTCGGCGGCGACTCTCGAGCTGAAGGACCAGCTTGGAGTCGAGGTACGTAGCGTGGTCTGTGACGTCTCCGATCCGGATGCGATCGCAGACCTGGTCGACGCGGTTCGTAGCCTCGACAGCCTCGACGCGCTGGTCCACACGGCGGGGGTCTCACCGATGATGGCCGACTGGCGCGAGGTCGTGGAGATCGACCTCGTCGGAACGGCCCGACTGCTGGACGCGATGCTTCCGCTCGCGGCGCACGGGAGCGTGGCGGTCTGCATCGCCTCGATCGCGGCCGAGCTGGCGCCGATCGATCCCGCGGTCGAGCGCGTCCTCGACGATCCCCTCGCGCCGGATCTGCTCGAACGGATCGTCGCTACATCCGGAAGCGAGCCGGATTCGGGTATCGCCTACGGCTGGGCGAAGCGTGGCGTCGTCCGCATGTGTGAGCGGCTCGCTCGATCGTGGGGAGAACACGGGGCCCGCATCGTCTCGCTTTCTCCGGGGCTGATCGACACCGAAATGGGTCGACTCGAGCTGACGCAGAACCCCGCCAAGGACGTCTTCCTCAACCTCACCCCCCTCGAGCGACCACCCATCCGAGGACAGGGGCCGCTGCCCGGCCGTGCGGAAGACATCGCCTCGACCGTGGCCTTCTTGTGCTCGGACGCCGCGTCCTTCATCACCGGCTGCGACATTCGGGTGGACGGCGGCCTGGTGGGGGCGATCCGGCACGGGTAGCGAACACAAAGAGCCAGTCGGACGGAGCGGATGGGGCATCGACGACTCCGTGGAAGGCCGCCGGAGCCGGGAGGTGCGAGCCTTCAGCTCGATCCACCCACGAGCTCCCGCGCCTGGCGACTGATGTCGCCGCGCTCGCGCTTCAATGCTTCGAGGTCGGCCGTTCCCAGCTCGTCGCCCGGACGCGGCGGCAGACCGAATCCGGTGTAGACGACCATCCGCTCGCGCACCACCGGAGGACGCGCCATGTGGAGCGTGCACGAGCAGTGCACGGTGACGTCACCGGTTCGCGTCGCCAGGGGAATGCGCGGCAGATCGAGCCCCTCGTCGAGCATGGAGCCTCGCAAGTTGGCGCGATGGGATCCCGCCACCACGCAGAGCTCGCCGCTCTCTTCGTCGGCTCCGGTCACCGAGATCCCGACCGTGAGCCCGCAGCAGAAGCGCGAGTGCCCTCCCCGAGCGCAGTCCTTGTGCCAGGGCAGGTCGGAGATCCCCTCCCGCACACCGACGGGCTTCACGAGCCCTTCGGCCGCCGGCTCACCCAGGTGCTCGCCGAAGGTATCGAGATGAAGATGCCCCTCGCCCGCGATGTCGCCGATTCGGAGGAAGCGCTCGTCGGCGAGGAGTGCGCGCAGGGCGTCCGACTTGTCGATGAAATCGAGGATGCGCGAGGGCCGACGCTCGCCCGACTCGGTCTCGACCCACCATGACGTTCCATCGTCCGGCTCGGCCGAGCGCGCAGCGCGTTCGAGATCATCGGCGACCGCGCGCATCTCCTCCTGGGTAAAGACGGATTCGAGGCGCAAGAACCCGGCCTCGAGCAGGAAGTGTCGCAACTCGGAATCGGGGGCGTCCTGTTCGAAGCTTCGTTTCAGGTCGAGGGCTCCACCCCCGGCGTCGCGCAGCTCGATGCTTCCGGGCTCGTAGACGGGACGAGCGTCCAGGGCAGCCCGCAGTACCGGCTCCCACCGCACGAATCGATCGACCTCTCCCTTCGTGATGCGAGCCCGTCCGGCGAGCACGATTCCCAACGTCGACTTGAAGTCATCGACCAGATCGCAGAAGGCATCGCCGTCCATTTGCGCGCTGACGAGAGAGTTCGAATCGCCGGGCTCGATCGTGAGAGTCCCCCGCTCTACCGCCAGGGTCCAGCTCCGCCCGTCTACCTCCAGCGCGAGGGGCGACAGGCCGAGTTGCTCTGCGCCCCGGCCCGCCAGCTCACCGGTTTCGCTGAGGCGGGACGGCCACTCCTCATTGCAGAAGAGAACGGGATCGACCCTCTTGACCTCTCGCCCACGCGTGCGACGGTCGATGCTCGACATCCGGTGATTCTAACCCTCTCGCCGAACGCCACCCAGTCCCAAGCACGCTCCGAACCCTTCCTGCCACTGCCGACATCGGTTGATCGCCATCGACACCTCCCGGGAAAGGAGGCGAGGGGCTATCTTCCTCGTGCAGGACGATGTGAGGAGGAATCGCATGATCAAGGGCTACGCGGGGCGCATTCTCGAGGTCGACCTCTCCAATCAGAGCTTCGCATTCAAGCCGCTGGACGAAGAGGTGGCCCATCTCTATATCGGCGGCAAGGGCTACGGCACCCGGCTCCTCTACGACATGACCGAGCCCGGCATCGACCCGCTCGGCCCCGACAATCCCCTGATCTTCGCGACCGGACCTCTCAACGGCTCCGTGGCGCCCCAGAGCAACCGCTTCGCGGTGGTCTGCAAGAGTCCCCTCACCGGCGGCATCGGCAATGCGACCTGCGGTGGCTCCTACGCCTACGGGATGAAGCGCGCCGGAATCGACATCCTCATCGTCAAGAATCAATCCGAGCGGCCGGTCCGCCTCGAGATCCAGGGAGATCGGGACGAGGTGTCGTTCATCGACGCATCGGACCTCTGGGGCCTGGGCACCTACGCGACCCAGGAGAAGCTCGGCAAGAAGATGTCGCACGCGGTGATCGGTCCGGCGGGAGAGAACCGGGTCCTCTACGCGGGCATCGTCTCCAACGAGCGCATCGCGGGACGCACCGGCGTTGGCGCGGTAATGGGCTCGAAGCGCCTCAAGGCCATCAGCATCACGGGCTCGCGCAAGCTCGAGATGGACGACCCCGAGAAGTTCAAGGCCTATACGAAGACGGTGCGGAAGCTCTTCAAGGAGCATCCGGTGCTGGGCAGCAGCATGAAGCGCTTCGGCACCGGCGGCATCGTGAACACCACGAACGGCCGGAACATCCTCCCGACCCACAACTTCAAGTACGGTCACTTCGACGACGCAATCAAGCTCTCGGGGGAGTACCTGGAAGAACACGAGCTCGTGGGAGTAAAGACGAGCTGCATCCACTGCCCCGTCACCTGCGGCCGCGATGTCGAGGTGGAGGGCGTGGGCCGGGTCAAGGGCGCCGAGTACGAAACCCTCGCGCTCCTCGGCAGCAACCTCGAGATCAGCGACATCAAGAAGGTGAACGAGTGGAACTACCACGCGGACGATCTCGGCATGGATACGATCAGCCTGGGAGCCAGCATCAGCTTCGCGATGGAGCTCCAGGAGCGGGGCATGCTCGAGACGGATCTCCGCTTCGGGGATCCGGACGGCATCACGGAGCTGATCCAGGACATCGGTCACCGCCACGGTCTCGGAGACGATCTGGCCAACGGATCGAAGCGGATGAGCGAGAAGTACGGCGGGCACGACTTTGCGATGCACGTGAAGGGCCTCGAGCTCTCGGCCTACGATCCGCGGGGCTCGTACGCTCAGGGGGTCGAGTATGCGACGACGAACCGAGGCGGCTGTCACGTCCAGGGCGCGAGCATGTATCTCGAGTCCATCGGCCCGCTCACCATCAATCCGCAGAACCTGAAGCTCAAGGCCGACATCCCCGTCCTGATGCAGAACACCGCCTGTGCGATCAACTCGATGGTGCTCTGCATCTTCACCACCTACGGCATGATTCCCGCCGCAGTGCACAACATGGACCCGAGCTCCATGACCCATCGCGCGCTCTCCGGTGTCATGGAGAACCTCGGACCGATGCTGCGCATCGCCATGAGCGCGAAGGGGAAGCCCGTGCTCTGGTGGGAGAAGTGGCTCACCTACATCACCGGCGAGACCCTCTCGGGCGGCCATCTGCAGGAGATCGGCGGGCGCATCTTCAACCTCGAGCGAATGTACAACCTGCGCGAGGGGTTCACGGGCAAAGACGACACCCTGCCGCCGCGCTTGCTCAATGAGCCCACCTTCCCAGGGAAGACTTCCGGGCATCCGCTCGGCGAGCTACTGCCCCGCTACTACAAGCTGCGAGGATGGGACGCCGACGGAGTGCCGACGCGCCGCACGCTCGATCGCCTGCAGGTCCGTGTCTAGCCCGGACATCCCCGAACCAGATTGCCAGAGAAGATCAGGGAGAATCGAGATCATGGCCGTCACAGTCGAGCTGACCTACGACATGAGCAAGGCGCTGGGAGTCTCGAGCTTCGCGCTGGAAGACCCGGCCACCGTCAGGGATGCCGTGCGGCAGACGCGGGAGCGATTCGACGCCGGGGCCGGCGAGTTCGAGAAGCTCACGCGAGTCGCCGCGGTCGCGGTGAACGGCGTACTGGTGAGCCACCGCAAGGGGATGAAGACCCGGCTCTCACCCGGCGATCGCGTCTCCTTCGTGAAGGCGGCCGCTGGGGGTTAGCAGCCCGCTTGGAGCCCGATGGCCATCTCCCGGCCGGGGCTTGCTCGCTCCAGTTGCCAGGGGGAGCCCATCCATGTCGATCGACTGCCGAACGGAGCAGCGGCGCTCCCTTTGATGCAGCCGAGTTCCCCCTTGCAGAGCAGAGCGATCAGTCCCCCGCCCCCGCCATCCCCTCCGCGGGGATGTGAATCAAACGGTCACCCTTGAAGCTGCCCAGATAGAGCTGCCCCCCGAGCTCGAGCGCAACCGTCGCGGCGCCCATGGGCCGTCCCTCGTGAGCGAAGAGAGTCTTGCGCTCGAGGGTCTGGGGATCGAGGCTGACGATCTCGAAAGCGAGGGGGCAGGCGCCTACCTCGATCCGTTGGCAGCTCATCATCTGCATGAAGGAGCCGGTATGCGACGCGACGAGGAGACGACTCCCGTCCGCACTCCAGCGGATGTTGTCCGGACTTGCGACCGCGGCCGTCGCCTGAAGCTCACCGCTGTCGCGATCGATTCGCCGAACCTCGCCGGCGAGGTAGACGTTCAGATAGATCGTGCGGCCGTCGGGTGAGAGCTCGATCCCATTGGGGAAGTTAGAGCGGGTGCCCTCCACGATGGTCCAGACACCGTCCTGGTTCCACTCGAGGACGTAGCCGGTATCGGCTCCCCACATGCCCTTGAGCATGCCGAACGTCGCCGTGCGCGAGAACATGTGCGTGGCGAGGAAGCCCCCCTCCGGTGTCGCGACGACACTGTTGAAGTAGGCGTCCTCGGGAGGCATCGCGCAGCCCCGCCAGACGAGCGCTCTACCGTCGGAAGCGACCTCGAAGAACTCGATCGACTCCCGGCCGCCGTGATTCACCACGAGAAGCTGGAGGGCACCATCCTCGCGTCTGGAGAGATGAATGCCGTGGGGGGAGAACTCGGCGGGAGGCGGACCCGGGCAATCACGTCCGCCCCAGCCCGGGCTGAACGAACGATTCGGACCCTGGCCACCCTCGAAGAGTACGCGCAGCTCGCCGGTCTTCGGCTCGAATCGAGCGATGTTACCGGGCTGGGAGCCGTCCATCTCACCGAACTGACTCACCAGCATACTGCGGCCGTCGGGCAGCAGCGCCAGGTCCTCCGGGTTCTGGAAGCCGCAGATCGGCTCGATGCCTGCGACCGGATTGCAATCGACGATGCCTTCCGGCGCGCCGCAGGCGATGAGCAGAGTGGGGAAGAAGAGCAACATTGCGAGGCGCATGACGATCCATCTCCACGATTCCTGGATCCGAAGCACCGCACCTCGGACGGGTCGAGGGAGTGGTCGGACCTGGCGTACCTCATGTGGGGTAGCCAGCGATCATAACCCACGCCCGATCGCTCGAGCAGCCCCAACACCTCTCCCACGCAGGCGCCCATGGCTGGTATGTTGCAGTGGCTGCTCACTGGCGCGCAGCGCTTCGCGATCGTCGGGATCAGTGGGGATCAGTGGGGATCAGTGGGGATGATTCCGGCACCGCCGCCGGCAAGGGGGAATCCAGTACATGAATCCGCAATTCGACCTTACGGGCAAGGTCGCAGTCGTGACCGGCGGCAGCAAGGGACTCGGTCGCGCGATGGTGCTCGGCTTCGCCGAGGCCGGCGCCGACATCGTGATCGCGAGCCGCAAGCTCCCCGCCTGCGAGGCGGTGGCGAAGGAGGTCGAGGCTCTGGGCAGACGCGCCCTCCCCGTCTCGTGTCATGTCGCCGACTGGGAGCAGTGCAGCGCCCTGGTCGATCGCTGCATCGCCGAGCTCGGCCGCATCGACGTGCTCGTCAACAATGCGGGGATCGCGCCGGCGGCTCCCCATCTGATCGACGTGACCGAGGAGCTCTTCGACAAGACGATCGCCGTCAACCTCAAGGGCCCGATGCGACTCGCCGCCCTCGCAGCCGAGCAGATGGAAGCAGGCTCGTCCATCATCAACATCAGCTCTGTCGCCTCCCTGCGCCCCACCACGTACACGTCGGTCTACGGCGCGGCCAAGGCGGGGCTCAACACGATGACCCGGGTGATGGCCCAGGACTTCGCGTCCCGCGGCATCCGTGCCAATGCGATCGTCTGCGGCACCTTCTGGACCGACAGCCTGCGCAAGTCCGTGCCGAACAAAGAGGCCGCCGCGGTCGCAGCCGAGGGGAACGTGTCGAAGCGGATCGCCGACGCGGCGGAGATCGTAGGCACCGCCCTCTACCTCGCCACCGATGCATCCTCCTATACCAATGGCCAGCTCATCCAGATCGACGGCGGGGTGTTGCCCTAGCCGGCGCGACAGAGGGAAGCACGCGTCAAGCCGCGAATCTGATCCCGCTGGGTGCCTTGCGAAAGCTTCCTCTCCGAAAGCCTGCCCTCCAGGAGCGTAGAAGGCGAGCCTGCCCACGAGTCGTCGAGCCGGCACGAGCGCTGACCTGCGCCTCAGAGCCACGAGAGCTCCTCAGGTCGCGAGAATGATACAGTCAGATATAAACTTGCACATCGATATAACTTCGATACGTTCAGCTGTCATGCTCGGGACGGCTGGCCCGACTCCGACTCCAGCCAGGAGAACCAGGAATATGGACCGCTATCTCATCGTCTCGTCCGATGGCCACGCCGGACCCCACGCCTCGCAGTATCGTGAATACGTCGATCCGGAGTTTCGGGAGACCTTCGATATCGCTCTGCCGATCCAGATCAAGATGACCGAGGACGCCGAAGAACGCTTCCTGGTCGGCGACATCAACCGCGAGTGGCGCAAGGGGCGAGAGTATGAGCTCTCCGGCGCCTGGGACGCGGAGGCGCGAAACAAGGTGCTCGACGCCGATGGTGTGGCGGCCGAGGTGCTCTTCCCCGACGGCATCACCGAGATGAACGCGCCGCCGTTCGGCGCCGGCTTCTCGATGTCTCCCGAGGGTGTCACCGCGGATCTGCAGTGGGCAGGCTGCCGGGCGCACAACCGCTGGATGGCCGAGTTCGTCCAGACGGCGCCCGAGCGGCGCATCGGGCTGGCCTGCATCCCCGTGTTCTGGGATATCGACCTCGCCGTCGAAGGCATCACCTGGGCCCGGGAGAACGGCCTCAAGGGGATCATCCTGCCGCCGATGTGGGGGAACCACGACCCCTACCACCACCCCAGGTACGACCGCGTGTGGGCGGCATCCCAGGACCTCGACATGCCGATTCACTTCCACTCCGGCCCGGCGCCCATTCACGATTACTTCGGTCCCATCCCGGCGCCCGAGGGTCACGAGATCTCCCCCGGTGCAATGGGGGCCTACATCACCGAGGTCGCCTTCTGGCTCACGCGCCCGCTCACCTTCATGCTCTGGGGGGGCGCCTTCGAGCGTTTTCCGAAGCTCAAGGTCGCGCTCACCGAGGGGACGGCGGTCTGGGTACCCGAGTACCTGCAGCTTCTCGAGCAACGCTTCTCCGAGACCCACTACTCCCAGAAGCTGGGCGACTATCGCAGTCACCTCACGATGTCGCCCGCGGACTACTTCCGC
This sequence comes from uncultured Myxococcales bacterium, assembly GCA_965371385.1. Lineage (GTDB taxonomy): Bacteria > Myxococcota_A > UBA9160 > UBA9160 > UBA4427 > CBDUYG01. The sequence goes on from CBDUYG010000035.1 coordinate 10,793, forward strand.
CGCAACGTGCGGGTCGGCACCTCGTGCATGCCACGCCGGGAGGCCGAGCTGCGTCACGAGATCGGAATCGACACGATCATGTGGGGCACCGACTATCCTCACCCGGAAGGCAGCTGGCCCTATACGAGCAATCAGCTCCACGACACCTTTCACGACCTGCCCGAGGACGAGATCGGGAAGATGCTGGGCGGGAACGCGGTGGAGTTCTACGACCTCGACATCGAGAAGCTCGCGCCGATCGTGGCACGCATCGGCCCGGAGAAGAGCAGCTTCCAGAGGGAAGGGACCCGCGCCTGAAACGGCGACACGAGCGTGCGGCCTCGGACATCCATCGGGTGATGAGGACGGCGGCTACCCGCCCGGTCGTTCCCCCAGCAGAAAAGCGGCGTTCCCGCCAGCCAACATGACCTGCTCTTCCGGGGCGAGCCGGCGCGGCTGCGCTTTCAGATAGCGCGACCACGAAGGCTCCTTCATCCCTTCGGCGTGGGGATAGTCGCTCCCCCACATGAACAGATCGAGGTTCATGATCTCCATCAAGTTCGCCGCGCCTTCCATCGGAAGCGCGTTGACCCTCACCTGGCGCTTGAAATAACCGCTAGGAAGCATTTCGAGCTTCGCCAGGGATCGGCCCCGCTGGCTCTCGTAGAACCGATGGGCTCCGTCGAGATGCATCAGGAACCCGGGCACCCAGCCCGCCGAGAGCTCCACCACTCCGATGCGCAGGCGGGGAAACTGCTCGAGCTTGCCATGGCAGATCAGGCTCGCGAGGGCTACCGCCGGAGCGAGGTATCTGACGCATGAATCCGGCCCGCCCAGGAGTACTCGGAATTCAGCTGCTGATGCGCCCACGAATTCACAAAAGAACCGCTAGCCTCCCAGCCACCATGAAGTCTCGAAAATCGATCCCGACCCTGCTCACGATACTCTCGCTCTTTCTGGTGTGCTCCGGCAGCGCCATCGCGGCCGAGGTGAGCGAGGCTCAGATGCAGGCCCTCGAGGCGAAGTATCGTGTCCTCGAGGCGCGGGTCAGGAAGCTCGAAGCCACAGTCGCCAGGACCCCGACGTCCAACTCGAGCGCCCAGGATAAGGCGGTGGCACTTCTCCGACATGCGCGAAGGGAGGTTGCCGCTGGAAACATCGAGGCGGGAAATCAGCTCCTCGCCGAAATCAATACCAAGTACCCGGCAACCAAGGCCGGGCGCCACGCATTGCAATTCCAGAAGGAAGTCGACGTCGTGGGAATGGACGCGGCTGAGCTGCGCGTAGAGAAGTGGTTCATCGGAGACGCTGCCATGAACGATGGCGACCTCACCATCCTCGTCTTCTGGGAGGCCTGGTGCCCGCACTGCAAGCGCGAAGTACCGAAGCTCGAAGCGCTCCATCAGAAGTATCGCGATCAGGGGCTCAACCTGATCGGTCTCACCAAGGTCACGAAGTCGTCGACCGACGAGAAAGTCGAGGCCTTCATCCGCCAGCACGGCATCACCTATCCGACGGCCAGGGAGCAGGACGGCCTCATGTCGAAGGAGTATGCGGTGAGTGGCGTACCTGCCGCGGCGGCTGTGATCGACGGCAAGGTGGTATGGCGCGGCCACCCATCGGTCTTGCGAGATTCCAGAATCGAGAAGTGGCTGGCCGAAGGACGGAACTGAGCGCCGGCGCGTGCCATTCGAACCGATCTGCCACGCGATCCTGGGGAGCGGCCTTCCGTCTGCCCGGAAAACGCCGAAGCGCCCGTCGAGTCGACCATCGGAGCCCGATTGCCGGACGACCCTTCAGTCGTCCCGGCCGGGCGGGCTCGATTCGATCAAGCTACGCAGCACCCCGAGTAGATCGTTCGTCGTGTAGGGCTTCTGTAGAAAGGCGCTCGGTCCCTCGCTCGCGAGAGTCGCGCGAACCTCGTTCTCGCTGTAGCCGCTCGACAAGATGATGGGGAGGGAGGCGCCGAGCTCCCGCAGGGCCGTGAATGTTTCCTCGCCGCCGAGGCCGGGCATCGTCAAGTCGAGGATCACCGCCACGAATTCATCCCCGTGCTCCCGATAACGTTCGAGGGCCTCGCGTCCATTCTGCGCCGTCACCGCCTCGAAGCCCGCCCTCACGAGGGTGCGCGCGACCATCCGCAACACTCCCGGCTCGTCGTCGACCACGAGCACCCTTCCGGTGCCCTGCCAGGGCTCCGGTTCGACCACGCGATCCGGCTCCGGCTCGCTCGGCTCGATTCCCGCAGGAGGAAGGAGCAGGCGAAAGGTGGTCCCTCGGCCCACCTGCGACTGCACCTGGATGGCGCCGCGATGAGCGCGCACGATTCCCAGCACCGCCGCCAGCCCGAGGCCACGCCCGGTGAACTTGGTCGTGAAGAAGGGATCGAAGATTCGCGCCGCCGTCTCCTCGTCCATCCCGGTGCCCGTATCCGAGACCTCGAGGCAGACATAGCTCCCTTCGCGCAGGGTGTCGCCGAAGTGGTAGCCCGCCAGGAACTCTGCATCGGCCTCGACCAACCGGGTGACGACGCGCACGCTTCCCCTTCGACCTTCGAGTGCGTCCGAGGCATTGGTGATCAGATTCATGACGACCTGACGCAATTGGGTGCCGTCTCCCTCGACGGCAGGAACATCCTCGAGGGCGAACACCATGTCGGCATTCTTGGAGATCACGGCCTCGAGGAGGTGTCCCGTCTCGTCTACGAGCCGGGACAGATCGAGGGTTCCAACGACGAAGCTCCCCCGGCCCGAGTAGGCGAGCATCTGGTTCGTCAGCTCGGCGGCGCGCTGGGAGGATTCGAGGATGTCTTCCAGGGGGCCGCGCAAGTCGGAATCAGCGGGCATGCTCCTCAGCGCGATATCGGCGTTGCCCACGATGCCGACGAGCAGGTTGTTGAAGTCGTGGGCGATGCCGCCCGCGAGGATCCCCAGACTCTCCATCTTCTGGGCCTGCTGCATTCTCTGCTCGAGGCGCCGCTGCTCCAGCTCCGCATTTCTCTCCTTGCTGACGTCGAAGAAGCTCCAGAGACGCCCCGCGATCCCGCCCTCCTTCATCAGGGGCCGCGAGGAACGCTCGAAGATTCGGCCGTCCAGCAGACGAATCTCCTCACGACTCTCCGCTCGGGGATCGCGATAGAGCTCGCGAACCCGCGCGAGAAAAGCGTCGGGATCGACCAGCTTCTGGAGCGCATGGGCGATCGCGGCCTCGTCGTCTCCGCTCGACATGATTTCGTCCGGGATCGACCACATCTCTTGAAAGGCCCGGTTCGAGTAGATCAGCGCACCCTCATCACCGACGACCAGCATCCCCTGCTCGGC
>CBDUYG010000036.1:0-14015 GCA_965371385.1 uncultured Myxococcales bacterium
GTCGCACCGTCGGCGCCGGCGTCGTCTCGGAAGTGATCGAGTAATCGAGGCGAGTCGCCGGACGGCGGCGATTTGCCGAATCGCGGAGCTCATCGACGGGCGCCGTGCGAGACGAGTGAGAAACGAGGAATCGGATGTCCGACAGCGCGACCCAGAAGATTCGTATTCGAATGAAGGCCTACGACTACAGGCTGCTCGACCAGAGCGCGAGTGAGATCGTGGATACTGCAATTCGGACAGGCGCCAACGTGGCCGGACCGATTCCTCTGCCCACCGATATCAACAAGTACACGGTGCTGCGATCGCCGCACATCGACAAGAAGTCTCGAGAGCAGTTCGAGATTCGTACGCACAAGCGGCTGATCGACATCCTGGATCCCACCCCCCAGACGGTGGATGCCCTGATGAAGCTCGAGCTGGCCGCGGGTGTCGACGTGGAGATCAAGCTGTAGTCATGGCGACTGTCGATATCTTTACGACGGATAACAAGAAGGCCGGCGACGTGGATCTCGATCCCGCCGTCTTCGAGGCAGCGGTCAAGCCTCACCTCTTCCAGGCCGAGGTGCGCCGTCAACTGAGCCGCCGTCAAGCGGGGACTCACGCCACCAAGAACCGGGCGGCGGTCTCGGGTGGTGGCGCCAAGCCCTTTCGCCAGAAGGGTACGGGTCGCGCACGTCAGGGGACGATCCGGTCGCCGCAGGCCAAAGGTGGAGGTATCGTCTTCGGCCCGGTGCCGAGGGGCCATGAGCACAAGCTCAACAAGAAGACCCGACGCGGTGCGCTGCGAGGTGCCCTCTCGTGGAAGTTGTCCGAGTCGGGGGTGACGGTGATCGACAGCCTCGAGCTCGAGGCGTACAAGACGAAGCAGATCGTGACAATGCTCGAGAATCTGGGGCTGGCGAGCCAGAGCGCGCTGATCGTGATCGACGCTCCGAACGCGCGGGTCGAGGCATCAGCACGAAACATCCCCGGCGTCAGCGTGATTCGTGCCGAGGGCTTGAACGTGTACGACGTCCTGCGCCACAAGGCCCTGGTTCTGACCAAGGCCGCTCTCGCTGCGGTCGAGGCGCGGCTTGGAGAGAGCGCTGGATCCAGGTCCGCTCCCATTTCCGACGGCTCTGCGACCGAAGGCGCAGCAACCGATGGCACTGAATCGGCCGAGGAGGTCGCAGAATGAACATTCACCATGTGATTCGTCGCCCCCTGGTGACCGAGAAGAGCACCATCGGGCGTGAAGAAGAAAACCTGGCGACCTTCGCGGTAGATCCTGCAGCGAATAAGCACGATATCCGCCGCGCGGTCGAGCAGCTTTTCAACGTCGAAGTCGAAGACGTCCGCACCATGCGACAGCCGCGCAAGAAGCGGCGCGTAGGACGCCGCATCGGGCGACGATCCGAGTGGAAGAAGGCCATCGTTCGCCTCGCCGAAGGGCAGAGCATCGAATTCTTCGAGGGGGTCTAGGAGTCAATGCCGGTCAAGAGCTACAAACCGACCTCGCCCGGACGCCGCGGGATGAGCGTTTCGGACTTCGCCGAGGTGACTCGCGCAGAGCCCGAGAAGTCTCTCCTCGGCGGCCGTGTGTCCAAGAGCGGCGGGCGCAACTGCAATGGTCGTATCACGTCATGGCACCGAGGCGGTGGGCACAAGCGCCGGCATCGAAAGGTGGACTTCCGGCGTGACAAGATCGGCGTGCCGGCGAAGGTTGCCGCTGTCGAGTACGATCCGAACCGCTCGGCAAACATCGCGCTGCTCCACTATCTGGATGGCGAGAAGCGCTACATCCTATGCCCCAACGGGCTCACGGTCGGCGCCACGGTAATGGCGGGGCCCGATGCCGAGATTGGTCCGGGCAATTCGATGTCGCTCGCGGCGATCCCCCTCGGCACGATCGTGCACGCGATCGAGCTCAAGCCCGGCAAGGGGGCCCAGATGGTCCGCTCGGCGGGTGCGGGCGCTCAGCTCATGGCACGCGAGGGCAGCTACGCGACGCTGCGGCTCCCGAGCCACGAGATGCGCCAGATACACATTCACTGCACGGCCACGATCGGTCAGGTGGGGAATCTCGAGCACGAAAATCAGAACATCGGCAAGGCCGGTCGCTCTCGCTGGAAGGGCAAGCGCTCCAACGTGCGCGGCGTGGCGATGAACCCGGTGGATCACCCCATGGGCGGCGGCGAAGGCCGATCGTCGGGTGGCCGCCATCCCTGTACTCCCTGGGGCAAGCCCACCAAGGGGCAGAAGACCCGGAAGAACACGCGCTCCGATCAGTTCATCGTGAAGCGGCGGGGGAAGAAGTAGATGGCGCGCTCTTTGCGAAAGGGACCCTACGTTGATCCGAGTCTTCAGCGGAAGGTCGACAAGTCAGGCGGCACCAGCTCGCGCCAGGTCATTCGGACCTGGTCGCGTCGGTCCATGATCACTCCCGACTTCGTCGGGCTCACCTTTCACGTGCACAACGGCAAGCTCTTCATGCCGGTCTTCGTCACGGAAAACATGGTGGGGCATCGGCTCGGAGAGTTTGCTCCGACTCGGAAGTTCACGGGGCACTCGTCGGACCGGAAGGTGAAGCGCTGAGATGGATATCCGAGCGTCGTTGAACAACTATCGAATCAGTGCCAGCAAGGCGCGGTTGGTCGTCGATCAGGTGCGGGGAAAAGGTGTCGAGGATGCCCTGAATCTCCTCGCGGTCTCGACCAAGGGATTCTCCCACCCGCTGTCGAAGCTCCTGCAGTCGGCCGTCGCCAACGCGGAAGACAAGAACAATACGCACAACGCCGGTATTGATATCGATCGGCTCGTGATCTCGAGGATCGCAGTAGACGAGGGACCCGGTAATTGGCGGGTCAGGGCGCGAGCCCAGGGCCGCGCGAGCTGGATCCAGAAGCGAACCAGCCACATTTCGGTGATTTTGTCCGAGCGCTAGGTCTTCGAGACCAGGCGCCATAGAAGAAGAGACGAGGAGCGGACGTGGGTCAAAAGGTCCATCCCTATGGCTTTCGGTTGGGCACCCTTTATGGGTGGCAGTCCAACTGGTTTGCCGGGAAGCATTATTGCGAGCAGCTTCACGAGGACCTCGCGGTCCGAAAGTTCATCAAGAAGAAGCTCTTTCACGCGGGAATCTCGAAGATCGTCATCGAGCGCACTGGTGAGAAGATGGTGGTGAACATCCACACCGCTCGCCCGGGCATCCTGATTGGCAAGCGCGGTGCCGAGGTCGACACCCTGCGTCAGGAGCTGAAGCAGTTCACCGACCGCGACATCTTCATCAACGTGAGGGAGATCCGGAAGGCCGAGCTCGACGCCCAGCTCGTGGCCGAGGCGATCGCTCTCCAGCTCGAGCGCCGGGTCGCATTCCGACGCGCAATGAAGAAGGCGATGATCTCGACGATGAAGTTCGGAGCTCAGGGGGTTCGGATCCAGTGCTCCGGGCGTCTCGGTGGGGCGGAGATGGGGCGGCGAGAGTGGTATCGGGACGGCCGGGTGCCGTTGCATACCCTGCGCGCAGAGATCGAGTATGGCTTCGCGGAGGCCCGGACGACGTACGGCGTGATCGGCGTCAAGTGCTGGATCTTCAAGAAGGACGTTGGTGACAAGGAGCTCAAGAAGGGCCCGCTCTCCGAGCGGTACCAGGGCGAGCTCGCGAGGTAGGTCATGCTGCAACCCAAGAAGGTCAAGCACAGGAAGGTGTTCAAGGGCCGTAATCGAGGCGCGGCCCACCGTGGCAACAAGCTCTCCTTTGGCGACTTCGGTCTCCAGGCGACGAGTTCGGGGTTCATCACGGCGCGGCAGATCGAGGCCGCTCGTATCGCGATGACCCGCCACGTAAAGCGCGGTGGCAAGATCTGGATTCGGATCTTCCCCGACAAGCCCCGCACCAGGAAGCCCGCCGAGACCCGAATGGGTAAGGGAAAGGGCGGCGTCGAGGATTGGGTGGCGCCGGTGAAGCGGGGAAGGATGCTCTACGAAATGGAAGGCGTGGATTCTACGGTCGCGCGCGAGGCCATGCGCCTTGCGGCTCACAAGCTCTGCGTTGCCACCCGTTTCGTGGAGCGTGAGGAGTAGGGATGAAGGGCTCGGAGCTGAAGGAGTTGGGAGTCGAAGAACTCGAGCAGAAGTCTCGAGATATTCGAGCTGAACTCTTCAACGCAAAAGTCAAGCACGCGACTGGGCAACTCGAGAATACAGCAATGCTCGGGACCCTGAAGCGGGACGTCGCACGGATCGAAACCGTGCTTTGTGAAAAACGCGAGGCAGCGAAGTGAGAAAACGAGGCAGCCGGCGAACATTGATCGGGACAGTGGTGAGCGACAAGATGGACAAGACTGTCGTGGTGCGGGTCGAACGATTGGTTCAGGACCCCCGCTACAAGAAGTATGTCCGACGCTATTCCCGCTTCATGTGCCACGACGAAGAGAACGATTGCACGGTCGGTGATCGAGTTCAGATCATCGAGCATCGGCCGCTTTCCAAGCGTAAACGTTGGAAGGTTCAGTCTACCGTTGCCAAAGCAACGGTGGTCTAGCGGAGCGGGGAATGATCCAAGCAGAATCCAAGTTATTGGTGGCCGACAACTCCGGCGCACGCAGAGTCAAGTGCATTCGTGTGCTGGGCGGTTCGCGGAGACGGGTGGCGTCGGTGGGCGACGTCATCGTCGTGGCCGTCAGCGAGGCGATGCCGAACGCGCGCGTCAAGAAGGGCGAAGTGCGCCGTGCGGTGGTGGTCAGGACGAAGAAGTCGATCGGCAGGCCCGACGGCTCCTTCATCAGCTTCGATGAGAACGCGGCGGTGCTCGTCGAGGCTTCGAAAGAGCCGGTCGGGACTCGCATCTTCGGTCCCGTGGCTCGCGAGCTTCGCGCGGCGGGTTTCATGAAGATCGTCTCGCTTGCACCGGAGGTGCTCTAGATGGCTCCGCGGTTGCTCGACAGGTACAAGAGCGAAATCGTCGACAAGCTGCGCGACGAGTTCAAGTATGGGAACGTCCACGAGGTACCGCGGGTCGAGAAGGTCGTCGTCAACATGGGCCTGGGGGAAGCGGCCTCCAATCCGAAGTTGATGGAGAAGGCGACCCGGGAGTTGGGCCTGATTACGGGGCAGAACGCTTGCATCCGCCGCGCGAAGAACAGCGTGTCGAACTTCAAGCTGCGCGAGGGGCAGGCGATCGGCGCGATGGTGACCCTGCGAGGCGACCGGAAGTGGGAGTTTCTGGACAATCTCCTGAGCGTGGCCTTGCCGCGGGTGCGGGACTTCAAGGGTGTGTCTCCCAAGTCCTTCGACGGGCGTGGGAATTACACCTTCGGAATTCGAGAACAGATCATTTTCCCCGAGATCGACTACGACGATATCGAGCGAGTAACGGGAATGAACGTCACGGTGGTGACGTCGGCCAAGACGGATGCCGAGGGAAGGTCGCTGTTGCGACACCTCGGCGTGCCCTTCAGCGGGTGAGGAAGATTCAATCATGATGACCGATCCGGTCGGCGACATGCTGACGAGAATCAGGAACGCAGGTCAGGCCCGGCACGTGGAGACGCGGTGCCCCGCGTCGAAGCTCAAGCAAGCCGTGGCGAACGTACTGACCAGCGAGGGTTTCATTTCCGGCGTGCGACTCGAGGAGACGGAGGGGCATCCGATACTCGTCCTCGACCTTCGCTATGCGGAGAGCGGCAAGTTGATGATCGATTCGATCCGCCGGGTGAGCAAGCCGGGCCGCCGAGTCTATGTCGGCGCATCGGAGGTTCCCCGGATCCGTAACGGGTTGGGAATCGCGGTCATGTCCACCTCGAAGGGCGTCATGTGCGACCGCGAGGCCCGCGAGGCCGGGATCGGCGGCGAAGTCCTGTGTGAGGTCTGGTAACCATGTCGAGAATCGGAAACGCGCCGGTCTCTCTCCCCAAGGGCGTCAGCGCCAAGGTGGCGGATGGCGCAGTCGTGGTGAAGGGGCCGAAGGGAGAACTCTCCCAGGTGCTTCCCCACACGATCAAGATAGAGATCGACGACGCGGAGCTTCGACTGCTGCGCCCGGACGAGAAGAAGGAGAGCCGCGCGCTGCACGGTCTTGCCCGTGCACTGGTGAACAACATGGTCGTCGGCGTAAGCGCGGGCTTCAGCAAGGGGCTCGAGATCCAGGGCGTCGGCTATCGCGCAGAGGTGAAGGGAAAGACGCTGAACCTATCCCTCGGCTTCTCCCATCCGGTCAAAATCGACGTCCCGGAGGGGCTCAAGGTGTCGGCCCAGGGGAATACGAACCTCACGATCGAGGGGATCGACAAGCAGTTGGTGGGGCAGTTCGCGGCGGACATTCGTTCGATTCGGCCGCCGGAGCCCTACAAGGGCAAGGGCGTTCGATATGCGGGTGAGCACGTGCGACGCAAGGTCGGCAAGGCGGGGGCTACGGCCTAGGAGCACGGCCCGAGGATCGGGCAGGGCTCTGCCGAGTCGGGAATCCACAGGGTTAACGAATCAGCGGTTTCCTGGATTGGGAAATGGACATGAGCAAAACTCGAGACGCAAAGAAGGATCGCTACAACCAACGCCGTAAGCGTGTGGTCAAGTCGATCTCCCGGAGTCCGCGCACGCGGCTCACGATTCATCGCACCGCCCGGCACATCACGGCGCAGCTCGATGATCCGGAGACGGGCAGGACCGTGGCGACGGTGAGCACCCGATCGAAGAGTGTGGCGGGTGAAGGTGGCGCAACGGGAAACATCGAAGCGGCCAAGCGCGTTGGGACTGCGATCGCCGAGGTGGCGAAGGAGAAGCAGATTTCCGAGGTCGTTTTCAATCGCAACGGGTTCCTCTTTCACGGCCGAGTCAAGGCCCTGGCGGATGCGGCTCGCGAAGCGGGGCTACGGTTCTAGATGAGAGTTCTCGTACGATCTTCCAATATCAATCCGAACGACTATGAGCTCAACGATCGGGTGATCTACATCAACCGCGTGGCGAAGGTGGTGAAGGGTGGCCGCCGATTCAGCTTCAGCGCTCTGGTCGTCGTCGGCGACGGCGCCGGAATCGTGGGTGTGGGGCTCGGCAAGGCCAACGAGGTGCCCGAGGCGATCCGTAAGGGTGTGGATCGCGCGCGACGCTCCCTGATCAAGATCCCCCTGATCGACGGCCGTACGATTCCGCATGACGTGCTGGGCAAGTTCGGCGCGGGGCAGGTGCTGATGAAGCCCGCGTCTCCGGGTACGGGCGTGATCGCAGGCGGTCCCGTGCGTGCCGTGGTCGAATCGGCGGGGGTGCACGACATCCTCACCAAGACGATCGGCTCGAACACGCCCCGCAACGTGGTCAACGCGGTGATGGCCGGTCTGATGGAGATGCGAGACCCGGAAGAGCGCCTCGCCGAGCTCGGACGGAAGGCGTCATGAGTGGCAAGAAAGTGAAGGTGAAGCAGACCAAGAGCTGCATCGGGTTCAACCGCAAGCAACGGGCCACGCTTCGTGGGCTCGGGCTGCGACGGATCAACCACGTCGTCGAGCTGCAAGACACGCCCTCGGTGCGCGGGATGATGCTCAAGGTCAGGCATTTGATTACGGTGCTGGAGGGCTGAGGAAGATGCTGGATCGATTCGAGACCCGGCCGGGCGCGAAGCATCGGCGCAAGCGCGTCGGCCGTGGCCCGGGCTCGGGCAAGGGCAAGACGTGTGGCACCGGCGTCAAGGGGCAGGGGACGCGCTCGGGCAAGAAGATCAAGCCCTGGTTCGAGGGCGGCCAGATGCCGCTGCAGATACGCCTGCCCAAGCGCGGCTTCCACAACCGCTTCCGCAAGGCCGTAGAGATCGTGAACCTCGCCGATCTGGTTCGCCTCGGCGACGGCGCGACGGTGGACGCCGAGACCCTCGCATCCAAGGGATTGATTCGCGGCTCCGGTGCCGTCGTCAAGGTCCTCGGTGAGGGCGATGCTCCCAAGAACTTGACCGTCAAGGTCAATCGCATCAGCTCGAGCGCGCAGGAGAAGATCGAAGCTGCGGGCGGAAGTGTGGAGCTGCTCGCGTGATCGGTGGTATCCAGAACATCGCGCGGATTCCCGAGCTTCGGCAGCGGATCCTCTTCACGTTCGCGATGCTCGCCGTCTATCGCGTGGGTTGCTCGGTAGTGACGCCCGGCATCAACACGAGTGTGATCCGGGATTTTTTCGAGCAGATGGCCGGTACGGTATTCGGCCTCTTCAATCTCTTCTCGGGTGGCGCGCTCCAGCAGATGTCGATCTTCTCGCTGGGCATCATGCCCTACATCAGCGCGACGATCATCTTCCAGCTCTTGACGGTGGTCATCCCCCAGCTCGAGCAATTGAAGAAGGAAGGCCAGGAGGGGCAGAAGAAGATCAACCAGTGGTCGCGCTACGCCACGATCGTGTTGGCTCTCTTCCAGAGTATGCTGATCGCCTCGGCACTCGAGAGCGGCCAGTTCGGACAGGGCGCGGTGATCAATCCCGGCTGGAGCTTCCGGCTGATGACCATGATCACCCTCACCACCGGAACCGCCTTCATCATGTGGCTGGGTGAGCAGGTGACCGAGCGCGGGATCGGAAACGGCATCTCGTTGATCATCTTCTCGGGAATCGTCGTGGGGATACCCTCGGGCCTCATCAACCTGACGGATCTGATTCGGACGGATCAGTTCTCGCCTCTGCAGGCGATATTCCTCATCCTCTTCTTCGTCGCCGTCACCGGCGGTGTGGTCTTCGTCGAGCGCGCCCAGCGCCGCATCCCGATCCAGCACGCTCGCCGGGTGGTGGGCCAGAAGGTCACCCAGGGCGGCATGAGCTACTTCCCGCTGCGGGTCAACACGGCCGGAGTGATCCCGCCGATCTTCGCGTCGTCGCTGCTGATGATCCCCTCGACTCTTCGGCAGTTCACGGACTCGCCGACGGTGCAGAGCTTCATCGATCGATTCCTGAATCCCGGAGGCATCGGCTACAACGCGGTCTACGTCGGTCTGGTCATCTTCTTCTGCTTCTTCTACACCGCGATCGTAATCAACCCCGTCGACGTCTCGGAGAACATCAAGCGCTTCGGCGGCTATATCCCGGGTATCCGGCCCGGCGCCCGGACCGCGGAGCACATCGACAAGGTCCTGAGCCGGCTCACCTTCATTGGAGCGATCTACGTCGCGAGTATCTGTGTCCTGCCGGTGATCCTCTCGGTGCGGATGAATGTTCCCTTCTACTTCGGCGGTACCGCACTCCTGATCTGTGTCGGTGTTGCTCTCGACACGATCGGCCAGGTCGAGGCCCACCTCGTCTCACGCGAGTACGAGGGATTCGTGAAGGGCAGCCGCATTCGAGGGAGATTGGGGCGGTGAGCGGGACGCGTATTCTGCTGCTGGGGGCACCTGGAGCCGGCAAGGGCACCCAGGCGGCTCTCCTCGTCGAGCGCCTGGAGATTCCCCACATCTCGACGGGCGATATGCTGCGCGCGGCCGTCGCCGCCGGCAGCTCGATCGGTCTCGAGGCCAAGGCGGTGATGGAGTCCGGGAAGCTCGTGGGGGACGAGATCGTGATCGCGATCGCCGAAGAGCGCCTCGGCCAGGAAGACGCCCGGAAGGGGTTCGTGCTGGATGGATTTCCCCGCACCCTGGCCCAGGCCGAAGCATTGGACGCGACCCTCATGAAGCTCGGCACAGCGCTGGAGTGCTGCCTGGCGGTCACCGTGGATACCGAGGCCGTGGTCCAGCGCCTGCTGAAGCGGGCGGAGATCGAGGGCCGCGCGGACGACAACGAGGAGACGATCCGAGAGCGGATGCGGGTCTACGACGCGCAGACGGCTCCCCTGCTCGACCACTACCGCGCAGCGGGTTGCCTGCACGAGGTGGATGGGATGGGAAGCATCGCGGAGGTCTCCGAACGAATCGAGAAGGCACTGCTGGAGTCGTGAGCTACGGAGAGAAGATCCCCATCCGCACCCGGCGCGAGATCGACGCCATGAGTCGCGCGGGGCGTCATGTGGGTGAGATTCTCCTCGAACTGCGCGAGATGGCGGTGCCGGGGGTGAAGACGAGCGAGTTCGACGTAGCAGCTGCGAACGAGATCAAGAAGCGGGGATTGACCTCCTCCTTTGTGGGATACGGCCCTGGCGGGCTACCGCCCTATCCGGCGACGATTTGCGTCTCGGTGAACGAGGAAATCGTCCACGGAATTCCGGGGTCGCGAGAATTGAAGAAAGGAGACATACTCAGCCTCGATTTCGGAATCATCTGTGATGGTTTTCACGGCGACTCGGCTTTGACCATACCGATCGGTACGGTCGACGAAGCTGCGGAGTCGCTGATCCAGACCACCCTCGACTCTCTCAATCTCGGTATCGAGCAGATGCTGCCGGGCAGTCGGTTGTCGGATATCGGCCACGCGGTTCAGAACCGGGCCGAGGGAGCGGGGTACTCAGTGGTGCGCCAGTTCGTCGGCCATGGGATCGGCCGCAATCTGCACGAGCCACCGCAGATTCCGAATTACGGACGTCCAGGGCGAGGCCCGCGTCTGAGAGCTGGGATGGTATTTGCCATCGAGCCGATGGTGAACATCGGTACCGAGAAGGTGCGGATGTTGGAGGACGAGTGGACGGCGGTGACCGAGGACGGCGAGCTGTCCGCGCATTTCGAGCACACGGTGCTCATCACGGACGACGGACCGGAGGTGCTGACCCGGGTGGAAGGGTCGCACTGAGGGTTACCGGGAATTGGGACCTGCGGGTCCGAGAGAGGCCGGAGAGAGAAGATGAAGGTTCGAGCATCGGTACGGAAGATGTGTGAAAAGTGTCGGATCATTCGCCGCCGCGGTGTGGTGCGCGTGATCTGTGAAAACCCGAAGCACAAGCAGCGGCAGGGATGATGGGACGCGGGATGGGCTTCGCCCCTCCCGAGTGCCGGTGAGCCGGTACGAAATCAAGGAGAAGGCATGGCACGCATCGCAGGCATCGATCTGCCTCGGAACAAGCGAATCGAGATCTCTCTCACCTACATCTTCGGGGTGGGGAATCACACGGCGAAAGAGGTCTGCAGGAAAGCCGACGTCGAGCTGGGTACCAAGACGGATCATCTCAGCGAGTCCGAGGTCATCAAGATTCGCGAGGTGATCGAGCGGGAATACATGGTCGAGGGTGACCTGCGCAGGAACGTGAACCAGAACATCAAGATGCTGATGGACATCGGTTGTTACCGGGGTCTGCGACATCGACGTGGTCTGCCGGTTCGTGGTCAGCGCACGCACACGAACGCACGCACCCGCAAGGGGCCCCGCAAGACGATCGCGGGCAAGAAGAAGTAGCAGCAGGGTGGGAGTCTGTGCGGCAGAGCGAGAGCTCGGTCGCGCTCCCCTCGATGGACATTTCCGAAGGAAAATCTCGCAGGGACAACCAGATGGCCGTCAAGAAGAAGACAGTAAAGAAGAAGGTCAAGAAGAACATCCAGACGGGTGTGGCTCATATCCAATCGACCTTCAACAACACCATCATCACGATCACCGACGTCGGTGGCGCAGCGCTCTCGTGGGCGAGTTCGGGTCAGCAGGGGTTCAAGGGGTCTCGTAAGTCGACTCCCTTTGCGGCGCAGATGGCCGCGGACGAGGCCGCCAAGAAGGCGATGGAGCACGGCGTTCGCACGATCGGTGTGTACGTGAAGGGCCCCGGTGCCGGACGCGAATCCGCTCTGCGCGCGCTTCAGGCCGCCGGCCTCAGGATTACGATGATTCGGGATGTCACTCCCATCCCGCACAATGGCTGCCGACCGCCCAAGCGTCGGCGCGTATAGGAACGGGGAAGATCAATGGCACGATATCTTGGATCCGCCTGCCGGCTCTGTCGGCGAGAGGGCACGAAGCTCTTTCTGAAGGGCGACCGCTGCTTCAGTGAAAAGTGCGCGATCGAGCGCCGCGCTTATCCGCCGGGAATGCATGGACAGGGGCGGGTGCGTTTCTCCGACTATGGCGTTCAGCTTCGCGAGAAGCAGAAGGTGAAGCGCATGTACGGCCTGCTCGAGAAGCAGTTTCGCAGCACCTTCGACAAGGCCTCGGGAATGAAGGGCCGGGCGGGAGAGAACCTGCTGATGCTCCTCGAACGCCGCCTCGACAATGTGGTCTTTCGCATGGGCTTCGCGACCTCGCGCAACGAGGCCCGCCAGCTCATCAAGCACTCACACTTCATCCTCGACGGAAAGAAGGTGAGCACACCTTCGATTCTCGTGAAGCCCGGCCAGAAGGTCGGACTGCGCGAGAAGTCGAAGAAGGTGACCCGCATCGTGGGTGCTCTCGACGCGCTCGAGGGGAGAAGCCTTCCCCAGTGGCTCGAGATCGAGAAGGACGCCTTCGAGGGGACGATCGTACAATTGCCGACCCGCGAAGACATCACGATACCTATCGACGAGCAGTTGATCGTCGAGCTCTATTCCCGCTAATTCCGTCATACGGAACCGCGAGGCCCGGACCAGGGCCAGAGGGGAGATCCCATGCAAGATGAGCTGATTGCCAACAACTGGCGCGACTTCATTCGCCCGCGACGGCTGGACCTCGATGAGAGCTCCAGCAGCAACGTCTACGGACGCTTCACCTGTGAGCCCCTCGAGCGGGGCTTCGGGACCACCCTGGGGAACGCGCTGCGGCGGGTCCTGCTCTCCTCGCTTCAGGGCGCGGCGATCACGGGCATTCGCATCAACGGCGTCCTGCACGAGTTCTCGACGATCCCCGGTGTGCTCGAGGACGTGGCCGATGTGGTCCTCAACCTCAAGGAAGTCCGCCTCCGCATGCACGCCGAGGGTCCCAAGACCCTGCGCGTGTCGCGCAAGGGGCAGGGCCTGATCACGGCGGGCGATCTCATCTCCGACGATCAGACGATCGAGGTGATGAACCCCGACCTCAAGCTCTGCACCCTGGGCTCAGAGGCCGAGGTCGAGATCGAGGCGACGGTCGAGCACGGCAAGGGCTATCGCCTGGCCGAGAAGCACGGCGCCGAGGATCTGCCGATCGGCACGATCCTGATCGATTCCGCCTTCTCACCGATCCGGCGGGTGAACTACACGGTCACGCCGGCCCGGGTCGGTCGCGAGACCGACTTCGACAAGCTGAGCCTCGAGGTCTGGACCGACGGCACCATCACTCCCGCCGATGGGGTGGCCTTCGCAGCGAAGATCATCAAGGAGCACCTCTCGATCTTCATCAACTTCGATGAGCCGGAAGAGCAGGTGCTGCCTGCGACCGAGGAGCCCGAGCCCCTCAATCCGAACCTCTTCCGACCGGTCGATGAGCTCGAGCTTTCGGTGCGTTCGGCCAACTGCCTGCAGAACGCGAACATCCGATTCATCGGCGAGCTGGTTCAGCGCACTGAGGCCGAGATGCTCAAGACCAAGAACTTCGGTCGCAAGTCGCTCAACGAAATCAAGGAGACCCTGGCTGACATGAATCTCAGTCTGGGCATGACGATCGATAGCCTGCCGCCGCGGCAGGATCTCGAGAAGTTGCGCGAGCAGCGCGAATCCTGATCCGCTTCGAGAGACGAGAGGGAAGAAAACATGAGACATCGCAAGAGCGGAACCGTACTGGGGCGGGATAGCGCCCACAGGAAGGCGATGTTCAGGAACATGGTGACCTCGCTGCTCGAGCACGAGCGCATCCAGACGACCGACGCCAAGGCCAAGGAGCTGCGACGCTGGGCGGACAAGATGATCACGCTCGGAAAGCGGGGCGATCTGCATGCGCGTCGTCGCGCGCTCAGCGTGCTGCGCAGCAAGGACGTGACCACCAAGGTCTTCGACGAGCTGGCCGAGCGCTACAAGGATCGTCCGGGCGGCTACACCCGGATCATCAAGCTGGGTAATCGCGTCGGCGACGCCGCGGCCCTCTCGCTCATCGAGCTGGTCGATCGCCCCGACGAGAGCTAGTCGCACCCCGACATGTCCCAGACCTCTCATCCACCCGGGCCAGCAGCGTCGCCCGGGCCAGCGGCAATACCCGGGCCAGCGGCGCCCCCCGGGCCACCGGGGCAGGGCGAAGGAGCACCGGCGGGCGGCGCCGGCCTGATCCGCGTGGTCGCC
>CBDUYG010000037.1:0-13979 GCA_965371385.1 uncultured Myxococcales bacterium
GTGATCTACGCGATGAATCACACCGATCGCTACAACTACTGGCCCTTCCAGTTCGCCCTGTGGAAGGAGCTGAACCGCTTTACCGCGACCTGGGTGAAGGGCAAGTACTACGAGAACGCCTTCGTCGGCAAGTTCATGGAGCTGACGAACAACCTGCCCACGGTCTCCCGCGGGTATCTCATCACCAAGGACTTCATCTCGACCCTGGGGCGCCCTCCGGAAGACAAGGAGTACGCCATCCTGCGGCCCTGGGTCGATGCCGCCTCTGCCGGGGAGGTGGACCCGCCCCAGGCTCTCGAGGTGCTCCCTCCCGATCTCCTGACGCGGCCCCGCGACGTGCTCGGCCTTCGCTTCGAGCCGGATCGGCAGAGCTACGCTGCCTACATCAACTCCCTCTTCACCTCGATGATGGGACTCTTCCTCGAGCTGAATCGGAAGGCGCTCGATTGCGGTCTCGATCTGCTGGTTTTTCCGCAGGGAACACGCTCGGTCACCCTCAGTCGCGGGCATATCGGGCTGGCCGAAGTCGCGCTCTACTTCGGTCGAACGATCGTTCCCGTCGGCTGCAGCGGGTCCGATCACTGCTATCGCGGGAGCTCGCCGATCGCCTCCTCGGGCTCGATCGTGTACCGCATCGGGGAGCCGATCACGCCGGCCGAGATACAGGAATTTCATCCCGGGTGCGATTTCGTTCCCTTCAGCCACGATGCCGAAGATCTCCATCGCGAGAAGTTCCAGGGCCTGGTCGACGTCGTCATGTCGCGCATCAACGAGCTCGTGGATCCCCCCTATCGCTTCGGCAATGAGCAGGAGAGCACTGGGGTGACGGGCCGGGATCGCTTCGCCTGACACGAGCCCGGCCTTGCAGTCTGGTTGAAGTTCTCCAGGGCGCACGCCGTCGGATTTCTCGCGATGGGAAGCTCGCTCCACACGAGGGCCTGGCTCGGCGCTGCGCGGATCGCGCGCAGCTTCTCCCCAATGCATTCGTGATCTCAGCCCAATCCCCGACACTCGATCGATGTCGATCGCCTCGCACGCTTCTTGCATTGAATGAGCGTCGAATGCACAAGGGGCGACCATGATGCAAGGAAGTATCGGAGTATCGAGTCGGGGTGTGGATGGCCTGGCGCTGCAGGTGGAGTCCGTTGGAGTTGAGCGGGGACGCTTCGGCCTACGCTCCGTCCTGGCGCTTCTGGCCGGGGCAGGCTTTGCGATCTACCTCTGTTACCTGGCCCTGCGGCCCGAGCCCGACGCATCCCGGCATGGAGGCGACATCGCCCGAGACGGGATCCCCGCTCAGAGGTAGTGCCGCAGGATCCGCTCGACGGATCCGGCGTATCCCCCACCGAAGAGGTTCAGGTGGACCAGCAGGGGATAGAGCTGATAGAGCGCGGTCCGGTCTTCGTGGCCCGGGGCGAGGGGCCTGGCCTCGTGATACGCGTCGAAGACACGCTTCGAAAAGCCACCGAAGAGCCGCATCATCGCCAGGTCGATCTCGCGATGGCCGCCATAGACCGCGGGGTCGATCAGGCAGGGCCTTCCCTCTGCGTCCACCATGGAATTCCCGCCCCACAAGTCCCCGTGGAGCCGGGCCGGCGTTTCCCTGGGCCCGCACAGCTCGGGGAGCCGATCGATCAGCGAGTCGGCGTCTTTTGTCAGCGAGGCGGACAGGGCGCCGGATTCCCGGGCCATGCGCAGCTGCGGCTCGATTCTCTCCCGCGCATAGAAGGACGCCCAGCTCCCGTGCCGGCGATTGGATTGGGGAAGCCGGCCGATGAAATTGTCGCGATCCCAACCGAACTCGGCGGGGCCTTTCGAGTGGAGCTGGGCGAGAGCCTGGCCGAGCTGCTCATCGAATCTCGGCCCCGCCGCCCCGGTTTCGATCCATTCGAGCACGAGTAGGGCCGGCTCGGCGGTGCGCGCGGCGATGACCGTCGGGACCCGGATCGTATTCGCCCGCCTCAACCATCGCAGGCCGGCCGCCTCGGCCTCGATCATGGCCCCGCCCGAGGCCCCGTAGCTCTTGACGAAGCAGATCCTTCCGTCGCTGAGCTCGATGCGATGGGCGTTGCCGATGTCGCCCCCCGAGATTCGCGTGATCGAGCGCGGCTCGTTCCCCAGACACTCGGTCAACGCGCGACTCAGGCCAACGTCCACTTCGTTTCTCCCGCCCGAGGTTCAAGCCCCCAGCTCGAGCCGTCTGGTGAGCTGGAGCAGGAACTCTCGGCAGCTCGCCTCGCAGATGTCGAACACTCGAGCGAATCCCCCCTCGCCTCCGTAGTAGGGGTCGGGCACGTCGAGATCGTCAGGCTCGCCCGGGTCGAATTCTCGCAGCAGGGAGAGGCGGAACCCGGAGTCGACTTCCTTCGCCATGCTGCGCAGCTTTTCGAGATTGTCGGCGTCCATCGCGATGACGTAGTCGAAACGGTCGAAGTCCGAGCGCAGGAATTGGCGGGCGCGGCTGGGAAGCTCGACGCCCCGCGAAGTCGCCTCACGTCGACTTCGCGAGTCCGGCTTCTCCCCCGCGTGATAACCCTCCGTGCCCGCGCTCGCGACCTCGATCCGATCCTCGAGACCCGCCTCGCGAACGAGCTGGAGCATGATCCCCTCTGCCGTCGGCGAGCGGCAGATGTTGCCGAGGCATACGAAGCACACACGAATTCGCAAGGCAGCCGATCTCCTTTGCTCCGCCCGCTCTCCATGCCGGGGGGAGGGGCCAGGGGGCTTGATTCGGGGTATTGCCTCGCGAAGCGCGCACCACCTCGGCCTGCGACTGCATGCTACATCAGCTTTCCGAACCGTGATTCAGCGCAGCTCTGCGAAACTGGTTACCGTTCGATCGTGGCTCGGCGAAGGGCCGAATCTCGAGTGGGGGCGGTCGGTGGGAGACGCGACGACGCGCATGAAGAAGCGGGGCCACTCCCGGTTGATCGTCTTTGGTCGCCGCGCCGTCCAGGAGGCGCTGGAGCAGGACGAGGAAACGCTGCAGGTCGAAGAGGTGTACGCCGCTGTGCGGCTTCCTGCTGCGCTGCGAAAGGAGCTTGGAGCCCGCGCACGACTGCGGGGCGCGTCCTATCAGGCGGTACCGGCCGACGAAGTCCACGCCATCTCTCAGGAACCTCGGCACGATCAGGGGGTAGCGGCCCGGGTTCGCTTGAAGCGGCTCCAGGAGCTGGAGACCTTCGTCGAGCTCAGCAAGGGTGATAGAGCGCGGGAGCCGATCCGGCTGATGGCTCTCGACGGAGTCACGAATTCCCAGAACATCGGAATGATCGTGCGCTCGATCGTTGCGACGGGAATGGGCGGCATGGTCTGGCCCCTGACAGGCTCGCCCTGGATCAACGGCCTCGTCATCAAGGCCTCGGCGGCCGCGATCTATCGCTGCAAGATCCTGCGCTGTGATACCCTGGCCGAAGGCCTCTGGGGGCTCCAGGCTGCGGGGTTCGCGCTGGTGGGCCTGGCGGGTGAGGCCACAGGCAGCCTCTTCGACTTCGAGCTGCCCCATCGGGTGGTCTTCGTGGTGGGGAGCGAGACTGCGGGGATCTCGCCGGAAATCGAGGCCCTCCTGGATACCCGGCTCTCAATTCCGATCGGCTCGGGAGTCGAATCCCTCAACGTCGCGGTTGCGGCATCGTTGGCTTGCTTTCGCGGGGCCGGGATGATCGAGTCCCCATCCGGGGATGAAGGTGCGGGTGGGAAAACACCATGAGGAGTCCCAATGACCGACGCTGAGTCGCCGGAGGTGGAGCGGCGTGCAAAGTTCGACATCGGCCAGGTCGTGCATCACCGCTTCTATCCTTTTCGCGGGGTGATCTTCGACGTGGATTCCACCTTCAACAATACGGAGGAGTGGTATCAATCGATTCCCGAGGAAGTCCGACCGGACCGGAACCAGCCCTACTACCACGTACTGGCCGAGAACGCTCAGACGACCTACCAGGCCTACGTCTCGGAGCAGAACCTCGTCGCCGATGGATCCGGCCAACCCTGCCGCCATCCCCTGGTCGGGGAGATCTTCGAGAGCCTCGAGGGCTCCCGCTATACCCTGCGAATCCGAACGACCAATTGATCCCTTCGTCCTCCCCCACATACAGGTCCGGGCCTGTGGCTCGGGGACCGGCTCCCAGCCAGGCCGACGGCCCTGATCCGGCCCGGCGAGGCCGCGACCGGGAGCCTTCTGTATAGTGCGTCCCTCGGCGCCGAGGTCCCATGTCGCCCCGGAGCCGCTCGACCCCCAACTCAAAGAAAGCGAATCACCGTGTACACCGCCCTGATCTCCCTCGCAGTCGGCCTGCTGGCCGGTGGAATCTGGACTCTGCTCGACTTCTGGAAGGGGTGGGCGATGGGGATCGTGCTCGGAGTGCTTCTCTTCGTGCTCTCCTTCGTTCTGATCACCCGTGCACTGAGCAAGCGCGCCGAGCCCCGTTTTCTCCAGGCCCAGAAGCAGATCCAGGCCGGAGCGACCCAGGCTGCGATCGTGACCCTCGAAGAGATGATTCCCCTATCCCGCTGGCAGATCATGCTGAAGGGGCAGATCCACGCGCAGATCGGTTGTCTGCATTTTTCCCTGGGCCACGACAAGATGGCTCTCGAGCATTTGCAGAAGGCTTCGCGCCGGGTCTCGGACGCCCAACTTTTCCTCGCCGCGCTTCACTTTCGGCAGAAGAACTTCGACAAGGCGAAGAAGGTTCTCGACGACGCGATCGGCTTCAACAAGAAGCAGGTGATCCTCTACAACGTACTCGCATGGATGCAGCTCAAGGAAGGGAATCGAAGCGAGGCCGTCGAGGTTTTGCTGCGCTGCGAGAAGAAGGACGACAAGAGCGAGGCGACGAAGGACAACCTGTTGCGCATCCAGAACGGCAAGAAGATGAACATGAAGCGCTTCGGCATGAGCTGGTACGCGCTCCAGCTGGAGAAGCCTCCCGCATCGATGAGGCAGGCTCAGCCGGGCGGGCCGCGCCCGGGCTTCCGGCAGAGGCGGCGCGGGGGAAAGCGTTAGAAGAGCGGTCGACCCGGCTGGAGGTCAGTTCCGCAATCGTGCGCCCAGGGCTTCGAGTCCCTTCTCCAGGCGCTTCAGGAACTTTGTCTGATCCTTGTCGCTGAGCGTCTTCGTGTCCGACTGGAGAAGAACGTGATAAGCGAGGCTCTTGCGGCCCGCGCCCAGGTTCTCACCCTGATAGACGTCGAAGAGATCCGCCGAAACGACCTGCCCCTTGCCCGCGGCTTCGATCGTCGCGACGAGATCAGCGGCGGGAGTGTCGGCCGCGCAGTCGAACGCGACGTCGACCTTGATTCCCGGGTAGCGCGGGATCGGCCGGTAGCCGGATCCGCGCGCCGGCGCTTCGAGCAAGGCGTCGATCGAGATCTCGGCGCCGGCAACGTCGCTCGTCAGCTCCGCCTCCAGGCCGAGGTCGATCGCGAGGCCGGGCTCGAGGTTGGCGAGCTGCACTGCGTCTTCTGTCCCCCCCTCCCAACGAGCTGCCAGGCAACGCGTCGGGTGTGCCCAACCCGGGGCCTCGTCGGGCAGCGACCAGGTCGGTGGCGCGAGACCCAGATGGCGGATCAGGTCGCTCACGACGCCCTGCAGGCCGCTGAAGCAGTTATCGTCGAAGCGCGCACGCTCATCGGGCTTCGGCTTCGCCCACAAGAGCGCGAGGCGATGCACCTCGCGCGGCTCGCCGCGCGCGTTCGCCGACTCCGGGTGGTAGCCCTTGCCGATCTCGAAGAGCCTCACGTCGTCGCGATGACGCCGGTTGCTCTCGAGGTTCGAGAGCAGGCTCGGGAGCACGCAGCGGCGGATGCGCGACTCGGCTTGATCCACCGGATTGATCACGCTCATGTGCGGACGCTCGAGCTCGCCGATTCGCTCGAGGATCGAGTCGCCGATGAACGAATAGCTGAGCACCTCGTGGAAGCGTGCAGCCCCCGATAGCCGGTCCTGCAATCGGCGCACGAGCCGCCGCCTCTCATCGCGCCGGGGGGGGACGATCGCGGCCTGCATGATCTGCTCGGGAATGTTTCCGTAGCGGTGGATGCGACCGATCTCTTCCACCAGGTCCTGCTCGATCCCGATATCCTTGGTGGCCCGGGCCGAGGGGATCGCGACCTCGAGCTTGTCTCCCTTCGTCTCCACGCCGAAGTCGAGCCGCTGAAGGATGTCGATGATCTCAGCGTCCGGGAGCTGCGTCCCCAAGGCGCTGCGTACGCGCGCGGGGCGCAGGGTGATCGAGAGGGCGGGGTCCGACCATTCGCCCGCGTCGGAAATCGGAGCCGGAAAGCTCACGTCCGGCTGCAGCTCCGAGAGCAGGCTCGCGAAGTGGGCGGCGGCTCGCGGAGGAAGCGTGGGGTCGAGGTGCTTCTCGAATCGCGCCGAGGAATCCGTGCGCAAGCCCAGGCGCGTGGAAGTGCGACGGATCGTGACCGGTTCGAAGGTCGCGACCTCGAGCAGGAGCCGGCTCGTATCGTCGCCGACCTTCGACTCTTCGCCGCCCATGATGCCCGCGAGCGCGACGGGCTGATCGCCGGAGCAGATCAGGAGGTCGTCGGGAACGAGACGGCGCTCCTCGCCGTCGAGGGTCGTCATCGTCTCTCCCGCGCGTGCGCTCCGGACCCGAATCCCCTCGTTCGAGAGCCGCTGGGCGTCGAAGGTGTGATTGGGCTGGCCGAGGTCGAGCATCACGAAATTCGAGAGGTCGACGATCTGGTCGATCGGCCGCTGCCCGACCGCGAGCAGCAGGAAGCGAAGCCAGTCGGGAGAGGGTAAGGGGCGGGCGCCCTCGATCACGAGGCCCAGGTAGCGGCTGCAGGCGGCGGACTCGATCTGAATCGGGACGGATGCCGCATCGCCGGTTGCGGGTAGCTCGAACGAGATCGGCCGAAGCTCACGGCGATAGATCGCCGCCACCTCGGCCGCGACGCCGCGGTGCCCCCAGAGATCGGGCCGGTGGGTCAGCGATTTGTTGTCGATCTCGATCACCCAATCATCGATCTCGAGGGCCTTCGCGACCGGCTCACCGACGCTGCAGGAATCGGAGAGTACCCAGATCCCGTCGTGGTCGTCCCCCAGCTCGAGCTCGCTCTCGGAGCAGATCATGCCGCGCGACTCGACCCCGCGGATCTTCGACTTCTTGATCTTGAAAGCTCCCGGCAGCACGGTTCCGACCACCGCGACCGCCACCTTCTGGCCGGCGTCCACGTTGGGAGCTCCGCAGACGATCTGGAGCGGCTCTTCTTCCCCCACGTCCACCTTGCAGAGCGATAGCTTGTCCGCGTCGGGGTGCCGGACGCGCTCGACGACGTGGCCCACCACGACATCCGACAGATGCGGGGCGAATCGCTCCAGCCCTTCGACCTCGGCGGTCGAGAGGGTGAGATCGTTTGCGAGCTCTTCGGGGGTGATTCCGTCGAGGTCGACGTGGCGGCTCAGCCAGCGGGTCGAGACGTACATCAGAACTGCTCCAGGAAACGCAGATCGCCGCCCAGCAGGTGGCGAACGTCGTCGATCGAATAGTGCAGCATCACGAGGCGCGAGAGCCCGAGGCCGAAGGCGAAGCCACTCCAGACCTCCGGGTCGATTCCTCCCGCGCGCAGGACGTTGGGGTGGACGAGGCCGCAGGGCAGCAGCTCGATCCAGGTCGTGCGGCCGCACACGCTGCAGCCCGAGTCGCAGAAGGGACAACGCGCGTCGAGCTCGAAGCCCGGCTCGACGAAGGGGAAGTGCCCCGGTCGCAGGCGCACCTCGACGTCCCGGTCGAAGATGCCCCGCAGCAGCGTCTTCATCGCGCCGATCAGGTGCCCGACCGAGATGTCCTTGCCGACCACCATTCCCTCCATCTGGTGAAACGTGTGCTCATGGCTCGCATCGGTCGTTTCCTGACGGAATACCTTGCCCGGGGCCACCACCCGGAAGGGAGGCTCGAGGTGCTCCATCGCGCGCACCTGGACCGGGGAGGTGTGGGTACGCAATACCAGGCGACCGGCGTCGTCGCAGTAGAATGTGTCCTGGCTGTCCCGGGCCGGATGATATCGCCCGATGTTGAGCGCCTCGAAGTTGTAGTGATCGAGCTCGATCTCGGGGCCGTCGAGGACCGTATATCCCATGCTCTCGAAGAGATCCTCGAGGTTGCGCGTGATCCGGGTGATGGGGTGCAGCGATCCCGCCGGCAGGTGGCGCGGCGGCAGGGTGGCGTCGAAGCCCTCGCCGCTGCGCTCGGCCTCGAGGCTCGAGGCGGCAAACTCGGCCCGACGACTCTCGAGCGCCTTCATGATCGCCTGCTTGAGGACGTTCGCGTTCTTCCCGACGGCGGGACGCTCCTCCGGCGGCAGCTCGGGAATCGACGCGAGCAGCGACGCCACGACGCCCTTCTTGCCGAGGAACTCGCGCTCGATCTCCTTCAGCGCCGGGCCATCATCGCAGCCGCGGATCTTCTTCTGCGCCTCGTGAAGGATGACGTCGGTATTCGCCATGTATGGGAGCTCCGAAAGGGTTGAGTCGGAAAGCGGGGTGGGCGCTCGGGCGACGATTCGAGGCCGGTGCGGTTTCCCCGGGGCCGGGAGAGTAGGGCAGCCGGGCGGCGCGGGCAGCCGCAGGGGGGCGAAGAAAGCACCCCCCTGCGAAGGGAAGTCGACGACGAAGCCTCGGGTGATGGGATTCGCCCGGGCTGGGGGAAGCCGTCGGGTCGGCGTCCCAAGCCGCTGATTTCGTTTCGGGGTTTCCTGGCGGATGGAGAGTCGGGAGACCCGCCGTGACGTGTGCGCCTCCACCCACGAATCAAGCGTGGAACGGGAGCGGTGTGATAGCCTGCCCGGCGACCGATGGATGGTGAGACCTCCGCCATGACTTCGAGAAGAGAGCGGTCGCATGTTGGAAACCGAGTCTTGCCGTCGAGCAGGAGCAAGAGGAGTGGCATGACTGGTTTGCGATTCGACTTTCATATCCACTTCAAATTGGAGTTCGCGCGAGGGCGCGCGGGATCGCTCCTGGCTCGGATCGCGCTGCTCGTGTCCCTTGTCCTGACGGGATGTACGGGCTTCAACCCCGCGAACACTCGCCTCGAGAAGTACGACCCCAACTACGGATATCGAATCGACGACGGCAAGCAGCATCGCGACGTGGGAGACGTGATCGTCTACCTGGCCTTCTCGGGCGGCGGCACGCGGGCGGCGGCCTTCGCCTATGGAGTCCTCGAGGAGCTGCACGCGACCCGGATTTCGACCCAGGGTCAGAACGAGACGATGCTCGAGGAGGTCGACACCATCAGTGGGGTGTCGGGCGGCAGCTTCCCGGCGGCCTACTACGGGCTCTTCGGAGATCGCATCTTCGAGGATTTCGAGGATCGCTTCTTGAAGAAGAACATTCAGGGGGCGCTCATGCTCTCGATTATCCGTCCCTGGAACCTCGTGAAGATCATGACGCCCTGGCTGAGCCGCAGCGACCTCGCGAGCCGCTACTACGACAAGCACGTCTTCGATCACGCGACCTACGCCGACCTCGAGAAGGCCAATGGGCCGCGCATCCACATCAATGCGACCGACCTCTCCTCGGGCGAGCGGTTCACCTTCAATCAGGGCACCTTCGACATCATCTGCTCCGATATCGACGTGCTTCCGATCTCCACGGCCGTGGCCTCCTCCTCGGCCGTGCCGCTGCTCCTCTCGCCCATCACCCTCGAGAATTTCGCCGGAACCTGCGGATACGAGCCTCCCGAGTGGGTTCAGAATGCAGTCGCGAATCGGCACGAGAACCCGCGGCGCAATCGATCGGCCGAGCACTTCATCAACCTGCAGAATTCCGACGAGAAGAAGTTCATCCACCTCGTGGATGGCGGAATCTCGGATAATCTGGGCCTGCGAGCGACGATCGATCTGGTATCCGCCGCCGGCGGTGCCGAGGCGGCCCTGAAGGTGCACGGTCTCGAGAAGGTTCCCCGACACCTCGTTTTCATGGTCGTCAATGCCGAGACCGACCCGAGTTCCACCATCGACCTCGCGTCCGCCGCCCCTTCGTTCGCACAGCTGATGAACTCGGTATCAGGTGGGCAGATCCGCCGCTACAACTTCGAGACCCTGATGCTGGTGAACGAGATGGTCGAGAAGATGGCCATGGAGCTCGTGTCCAAGGGACATGAGGTCGACGCCCACTTCATCTCCGTCGACTTCGAGAATCTCGAGGACCCGGAGCGGCGGCGCTACTTCAAGCGTATCCCCACCAGCTTCGTGCTCACCGACCATCAGGTTGACGAGCTCAGAGCAGCCGGGCGGCAGCTGCTTCGGGAGTCCCCGGACTTCCAGCGGCTGGTCGAGCAGCTGCAATAGGAGCCGCCCGCGGGCTTGGACGGGTCCCCGGACGAAGGCGCCCCTCGAAGGAATTTTTGCTTCATTTCACAGGCTTCCGCGTGATAGGATGGTCATCGTTCAGCTCGGCAGTGGGCCGTGAGAGGGGTGTGCGAGGCGGAGGTTCGATTGGGCCTGGAAAGCAAGAGTAAGAGCAAGGGCAAGAGGAGAGGAGAGGTATCTCTCCGCGATCATCCCAACGCGATCGTCGCTCGACATCTCTGGGAGGCCGTCTCCAAGGGGGACGCCGAGTCGATCGTCCGCCTGCTCTCACCCGAGGTCATATGGCGTTCGTATGGAACCGGTGAACTCTCTGGCGTTTTCGAGGGTCCCGAAGGGGTGCTCAACTTCCTGGCCCTGGCGGGAGAGCGGGTCGAGACGATGGTGCTGCGTGTCGTCGACATCTTTGCAAGTGATGGCGGGGCGGTGATCCACTACGCGATGGACGCGAACCAAGGGCCGAAGTTCCTGGAAAGCCAGGTCATTCTCGTGATGCGAATCCAGAACGGGCTGATCAACGAAGTCTTCACGGTTCCCACACAGGCAGCCGAAGCTGCGGACTTCTGGCGGCGTCAGTAGATTCGAGCGGGCTTCGCCCCGGCGCAGCTGAATCCCGATCTGCGAATCGAGCCTCTTCGGCGTGGGGCGGGATGCCTCGATTGCTGACTCGATTGGCCGCTGGGTCGGCAGGTCGAGCGGTGGCTCGCAGTGGCGGAGAGGGGGGGATTCGAACCCCCGGTACCCTTGCGGGTACGCCTGATTTCGAATCAGGTACGTTCAACCAGACTCCGCCACCTCTCCGCGCGGAGGAGCAGGCTAGCATCTCTGGCCCGAGTGTCTCGCCCGTTGGCCTCCCAGTCCGGGTCTGGTCCTCTCCCAGCGGCGCGGGTTCCGGGAAGGTCATCAGTGGGCTACGGTTTTCGCCGACTGATCCGAGCCGGCCGGCTCGCAGCTCCCTGTACGTCATGTCACGTCGTGTAGTGCAGATCCGACGGCCGACCCGTGCGCCTGCCCAGGCGCCGATTCGTACGCGGGTTCACCCGGGGTCAGCGAAGAATGATTCCCGGGGCACGTGCCTCGGAACGTCACGAGGCGATGCGGGGGCGTAAGGGTGTGCAAAGGGGCTTCGGCTCGGCTATACGAAGCGGCGATCGAGCGAGTGTGAGCGGCGGCCCTGGAGGCCGATCAGGAGGCAGGTTTTGGCGCGAGACGATCTGATTCAGGTGACTGGCTCCGTCGAGAAGATTCTCGGCGGCGGGCGGTACCAGATTACCCTCGAGTCGGGTCAGCAGGTGACGGCGCAGCTCTCGGGTCGAATGCGGCGATTCCGCATCCGGGTGATTCCCGGCGATCGCGTGACCGTCGGACTCTCGCCCTACGATCCAACCCACGGCTTCATTACGTTCCGGCTCCGCGAGGGCCAGCAGGGGCCCGGCAGCAGCTAGCGGCTCTCGCGCCTCGGGTGCTGGGGCGCGCAGGCCAGCCAGGGCGGGCTCCACCCGGCACTTTCGCCCAGAGAGTACGCCTGCCTGAAGAGTACGCCTGCCTGAAGAGTACGCCTGCCTGAAGAGTGCGCCCGCCGAGAGAGTGCACCCGCCGAGAGAGTGCGCCCGCCGAGAGAGAGGAGAGATGCCGACGATTCGGAGTCTCGCGACCCTGGCCCTGCTTCGTCTCATCCAGGGCTGGGATCGAATGCGGCTGCGACGCCTCGCGCGGCGGCATCCCGGCCTCGAAATCCATCCCAGCGCGAGCACCAACCTCGCCAGCGCACGCATCCATCTCGGTCCCGGCGCGACCCTGAAGATCGGACCCTACGTCGCCACCGAGCGGAACCGCGGCGAGCTGCGGATCGAGCTGGGTGCAGGGGCGAAGGTCGTCATCGAAGCCGGCACTTGGCTGCGCTCCGACCTCTTCCCGGTCACCCTGCACGCCTTCGACGGCGCGGAGATCCGGATCGGCAAGAAGAGCTTCTTGAATGGCTGCATGCTCAGCGCGAAGGAGCAGATCGTCCTCGGCGATTACGCCATGGTGGGCATGGGGAGCCGGATTTTCGACTCCGACCAGCATCCGATCGACGCGGATCGGCCGGAGACGAGCGAGCCCGTGCATCTGGCTGAATACACCTGGATCGCGTCCGACGTGACGATCCTGCGCGGGGTGACGATCGGAGCCCACAGCATCGTCGGCGCCCGCTCGCTCGTGCGCCGGGATCTCCCTCCCCACAGCCTGGCGGCCGGCGTTCCGGCGAAGGTGCACGGTTCGGTCGGAGATCGCTCGGGGCTGGACTACTGACTCCGGGCCTGGCGCCCCAGGGATTTTCCGACGGGCTGCTAAGATCTCGCACATGAATCCCCTGCGACTCGCAATCTTCGGCCAGGCTCCCTTCGGACGCGACGTGACCCAGAAGCTCGCCGAGGCGGGCCATGAGATCGTCGCCGTCTATGCTCCGCCCGACGCGGGTCGGCCCGACCCCCTCGCCGAACTGGCCGAGGAGCGCGGCTGGCCCCTCTACCGCTACAAGCGTTTTCGCAGCAAGGGCAGGGCAATCGAGGCGATCGTCGAGGAGTACCGGAAGCTCGCGCCCGACCTCAACGTGCTTCCCTTCACGACCGCGATCCTGCCCCCGGAGATCGTCGACACCCCGCCCCACGGATCGCTCTGCTTCCACCCCTCCTTGCTGCCCGCCTATCGCGGCGGTGCGGCGCTCTCATGGCAAATCATCCTGGGTGCGCAGGAGAGCGGGGTCTCGGTGTTTCGGGTCAGCGAGGGAGTGGACGCGGGCCCGATCGTGATCCAGCGCGGGGGCGTCGCGATCGAGCCGAGCGATACGATGGCGTCGCTCTACTTCGACAAGCTCTACTCGATGGGTGTCGAGGCGGTGGTCGATGGGGTGGAGAAGATCGCGGATGGGACGGCGGAGTTTCGCCCCCAATCCGAGCAGGGCGCGAGCGAGCAGGGGCTGATCGATGACGCGGTGGCGCGCATCGATTGGAGTCGGCCGGCGATCGAGATCGATCGGCTGATCCGGGGCTGCGACCCCTCCCCGGGCGCTCTTGCCACGCTCGGCGACGATCCGGTGCGCCTCTACGGAGGGGCGTTGGTGACCAGCGAGGCTGCCGGCGACGCGGCGCCGGGCGCGATCCTGGAGCTGCGAGACGAGGAGCTCCACGTCGCCGCCAATCCCGGGATCGTTTCGGTCGCGAAGGTGAGGCTCGGCAGTGCCGGAAAGCGACCCCCCGCCGAGGCCGGACTGAAGGCCGGTGACCGGTTCCAGTGAGCCCCAGGGCGCTCTGCGCCCCGAGGACTGGGGCCTCGATCCCGGACTGAGCGGGGCCGGGTTGAACGTGGCCGGAGTGCTGACGAGCGATCGCTACGACGAGCTCGTTCCGGCGGGTTGGCGCTGCTCGGACCTTCTCCCCAGCGCGCGCTCGGTCGCGGTGATCGGCTCGGGAGGATCGGCGTTCTTCGAGGCGGCGATGTCCCGCGCCAAGGAGAACGAGAAGGAGAACAAAGGGGCTAACAAGGCGGAGCCCCATCCCCTCGATTTCCACTGTGAGATCCGCGTTCGCGAGGAAGCAGACCGGCTGGCCGGAGCGGGCTGGCGCACGCTCCCTCTCTTCTACTGGGAAAAGCGGGCCGGCGGC
>CBDUYG010000038.1:0-13951 GCA_965371385.1 uncultured Myxococcales bacterium
ACGTCATGGTCATCAAGGATGGCACGCACATCACCCTGCGAAAGCTCGACGTCGCTGCGGGCTGACACGATCGGCCACGGCTGCGTCGCATCATCGCCGACGAGTCCCGGCGCTTCCCGACCCTCCTCACCGGGCGGCTCGGCCGTCGTGACACGCCCAGCGCCCAGGCAGGGAGGGAAGATTCCATGTCGAATGCCACCCCCGTACTCGAGCTGTGGGCAGAGCGATCGACCCGCTTCCGGCGCAGCGTCACCGCCGCCGTCGTTTCGATTTCGAGCGTGCTGATGGGGAGCGGCTGTGCGAGTGCACCTCCCCCGACCCCCGGGGTCGAGATCTACTACACGATCGAGCGGCAGGAAGTCGTCCATCACCTGCCGCCCGAGGATGACGGCTGGAGGGTCATCGGTGAAGAGGACGCGGTGGCGGGAGACGCGGGAGCCGAGCCGGCCTCGGGGGGTCGCATGAGGGACCGGCCATCGGCGAAGGGGACCGAGCCGCTTGACGGCGGATCACGAGATGACGGAGTCCTATCCCTCGACGAGGCCGACCGGGTCGGCACTCCGGGCGGCGTGCGTCGATCCAATCCATCGCCGGAGCGCTCCCTCGATGAGTACTGAAGGCGAATCGGGATGGTCGTCGGGGGTCGGGGGGCGAACGAGCCGCGGTTCGAGGCGGCTCGGGCCCTCGCCGAGAAGCTCCGAGGCGCCCTCGCACCTCGGCTCTGCCTCACTCCCCCTCGTGTCGGATCGCAGCCCTGAAGGCGTCGTGCAGTGCCTCGGAGATCGTTTCGCGATCGGCCTTCTTGTAGACCTTGCGAAACGCCTTCACGGGGATGATGCCCTTCGCCATCGAGCGATGACCACCCCCGACTCCGAGCCCTTCGACGACCCCGCGAACCACATCTCCCGCCGCCCGCACATAGCCGACATTGCGAACGGAGAAGACGAGGTCGGAGCCGACGATGCCGGCCGCGATCGCCCACTCGGCTCCTTCGGCCTGCAGCCCCATGTCGGCCACCTGGGGGATGACGTCTTCTCTCACGCGCCCCAGCACGAGTATATGGATCCCGTCCCGCACCTCGGTCCGGCTCAGCGCCCTGCCGAGCGCCCGCAGCCCGTCCTGGGGCAATGCCGGCCGCTCGATCCGGCGCAGGAGCGCGGGGCTGTAGCTCCCGTGGAGATGCGCAAAGGCGAGCATGTCGTACTGGCTCGTCTCGCGCCCGAGGTGCTGGGTATCGCTCTTGATTCCGTAGAGTAGAGCGGTCGCGAGACGGGAGTTGATCTCGACCCCCGAGGCTCGAATGTACTCCGTGAGGATCGTCGCCGTGGCGCCGTAGCTCGGGCGAATGTCCTTGATGACGCTGTCGTATCCCGTCCGCTCGGGGTGGTGATCGATTACCAGGTCGATCGATCGCAACCGCGCGGGAGGCTCGTCGCCGAAGACGTTGGGCTGGACGTCGACGAGCGCCAGTCCGTCGAACTCCTCGAGGTCCTCGGGCGTGACGGTGCGGATCTCGATTCCGAGAGCCTGAACGAGGGCACGGTTCTCGGGCCGCTTCACCTCGCCGAAGGAGACCAGGGGAGCCGTCGCGCGATTCCGGCCCAGCATGATTCGAAGCGCGTAGCCGCAAGCGATGCCGTCGGGGTCGGGATCGGGCTGCAGCAGGACCGCGACCTTCTCGCGGCACTCGAGAAGCGCGCGAATCTGTACGACTCTCTGCAAATTGGCGAGGTGGCTGAACTCTTCGTCGATGTCGTCACGGATCAGCGTTTCGAGGCCCGCGCGCCGAATGCAGGGATGCTCGGGGAGATCGTCGTCGGTCAATTTGTCCGAGAGGACCAGGATGGGGGAATCGGGGGTGGCCTTGGCGATCATCGGGATGGCGGCGCGGATCCAGGGGCCGTCTTCGCTCACGAGCGCGATCCCCTCCCCCGATTTCGGGTCGAGCTTGGCGAACCCCTCGACGCCCAGGCCACCCGGCAGCGCACGGAAGCCCGGCGGACGCAGGGAAGACTCCTCCTCCCGCGGCACCCAGATGAGCTCCTCGTGCTCCTTGGGTCCGATACGAGCCCAGAGCCTCGCGAGCTCGACTCCATCGCATATGATGATCCGGCGTCCCACGCTGCTCCTCGCTCCTCTCCCGGCGGTTGCGTGCCGATTTCATTCATCGGCTGCGAAGGTCGGCCAACTTGCGACAAAATTGGGGATCGAGGGCTGCTCCCCACGGGCTGTCGGCTTCTGGGCTCGAGCGCCCCCTGTCGGGGAAAGAGTCGAAAAGTGTAGCCCGGGTTCCTGCCTCGGGAGCATCGGAATGGCAGCGTGGAGAGCCCGTGATCTGGACGGCTTGCCATGTCGCTGGAGCGCACTTTTCGGTGATCGCGCGCACTGCTTCACTGGAGATTCAAAGATTCGCCATGACTGAATCCGACGACGAGAATGAATTCGATGGCGAGCCGGAACCCGTCGTCCTTCCAATCGAGGACTCGATCGATCTGCACCACTTCGCGCCGCGCGAAATCCTCGAGGTGGTCGACGCCTACCTCGATGCAGTCATCGAGCGCGGTTTTCGCGAGGTCCGGCTGATTCACGGCCGCGGCAAGGGGGTGCAGCGCGCCCGTGTCCAGCGGCTGCTCTCCGCCGACGAGCGGGTCGAGCGATTCGTCGACGCAGCGCCGGGCCAGGGGGGATGGGGTGCTACGGTGGTCTGGTTGCGCGCGCGCACGTGATGTTCGACCGTCAATCCATCCAGTGCAGAAAATCTTCATCGGCGACGTACAGGGCTGTGGCATCGAGCTGGTCGAACTCCTCGATCGGGCGGCCGGCCAATTCGGCGAAGAGTTCGAAATCTGGGTCGTTGGCGACCTGATCAACCGGGGCCCCTACAACCTCCTCTGCCTCGATCGCGTTCGCAGTCTCGCCGAGGCGGGGCGCGCTCGCTACGTGCTGGGCAATCACGAGATCGCGCTGCTCAAGGTCTGGTTGGGTCTGCGCGAGGTGCGGCCCAACGACACATTCGCCGAGGTGCTCGAGTCCTCCGAGGTCGAGGGATGGATCGACTGGCTGCGCAGGCGTCCCCTCATGGAGAGGGGAAGGATCGGCTCGACTTCGGCTGCGATGGTTCACGCATCCGTTCATCCCGACTGGTCTCTCGATGAGCTCGAAACGCATGCCAGGCGGGTCGAGCGACGGCTCGGCGATCCCGATACCGATCGGGTCCGAGATTTTCTCGATACGACCCCAACTGCGGATCCCGAGCTCGCAGACGACCGGGATGTGCTGGGGCGTTTGACGAGTTGTCGCAGCGTCGACGCGCAGATGAAATGGTCGAGCGCGCTGCCCTTTCTCGAATTCGATTCATGGCATCGATACTGGTCCGCGAGGGGACACGACTACGGTGTGGTTTACGGTCATTGGGCCGTGCAGGGTCTGCACGTCGCGCCCGGCCTGCGTGGACTCGATACGGCCTGTGTTCATCATGGTCGCGGTCACGATGGATTCTTGACGGCGTGGCTTCCGCTTCCGGAAGGCGCATCTCGACATGGCACCGGGCGCAGTGCTTTCGATGTACCCGACGATCGATTCTGGCAGATCCCAGCCCAGCGTCGTTATTACATGGTCGAATGATATGAGAACGACATCACCCCGGTGACGTTCTCGGTGACCGTGTATGTCACTCCTGATGGCGATGTTGACGACATGTCGCGGTGTTTTCTCTGCATACGCAAGAATGTGACTGCGCTTTGGGCCGGGACGCATTGCTCTGTTGCGATTGTGCATTACACTGCAGCGGTATGCCGATGTGCGGCAGATAGGAGACCGAAGGCTCTATCCCATCGACCGGAACGGCCGGAACCATTGGCATACCAGAAAAGAAATGCAAGGAAGCAACGCAAGGAAGAACGAAAGCTAGGGCGAGGAGAAGTGTCGGTGGGGAAGAGCAAGCCCGTTGGGCGGTTTCACGTCGACATGCGTGACTCGGCGAACGAACGATCGCTCGATGTACGGATGTATGTATGGATCGATCCAAGATTCAATGAGAAATCAAGCCGAACGGGCCTTGGTGCGGGAAGTCTTTCTGGACCCGGGAGCTACAAAACCAAAGGCGAAGACCGAAGGGCAATGATCGAGGAATCTCCAGAGACGGAGCCAGCAACGAACGCAACAAGCGCAACGAGCGAGAGGAATCGTTGGAACGATTCCTCGGGCCGTCGGAGGCGATCCCATCATCCTGAGGGGCTCGTAGCAGCATGAGGTGAACCAGGACCGGACACCAGACCTGCGAAGACCAGACGAAGTGCAGACCTGCGAGTCAGGATCGCATTCGGGGTACACTCCGTACCCATTGGTCTTGGCACCTTGGCTTCGACCTCGCCACGAGTAGCGAGGCAAGATAGAGGATCGAGGGAAGAGGTCGGATCGTCTGGTTCTCGTCCGAGCAGAGCGACCGATCGAACGAGTCGGTGGTTCACCTCGACGGGCCGCTTCGCCGGTGCCGAAGAGGCCAAGCGCCGTCGGAGGACCAGAAAGACCCCCGCCACTTCGGGGCCGCCGTCTTCACGGCAGGCTCGGCTGCTTTCCCGAGTTCCCGCCGCTCCGCCGAGAAGTTGTCGGGAACCCGCTGCCCGCGGCGGCACTCCATTCAGATCAGCATCCCCCCGACCCTTCACGCCGATTCCGAGAGTTCGCGGCCAGGGTTGCGAAACCTCTACCATCCCCGAGCGAGATGGTTCAGCCTCGATTGGGAGACGCTGCGCCTGGGAGCTGCGGATGCGGAGTGCGAGACGAATGATGAGCCGGACCCGTGCCCTCATCGGTGCGTTCGTGAGCGTGCGTGAGGAAAAGCAGGAGGCAAGCTCCGGCCCTGGCCCCGGCCTTCGGTCGCGCGGGCTGACCCTCGTCGTCGCCCTCACGCTGGCCTTCCAGGCGCTCGCCGGCTGTGTCGTCAATCCCGTCTCGGGCAAGCGGCAGATCATCCTGATGTCCGAGCAGGAAGAGCAGGAGATCGACCAGCGCGAGGCGAAGAACGTCGAAGAGATGATGGGCATCGTGGCCTCGCCCGAGCTCAACCACTATGTGAATGCGCTCGGCCAGGCGATGGTGAGGAACGCCCCCTATCGAGACCTCGACTACCATTTCGCCGTCGTCGAGATGGATGTGCCCAACGCCTTCGCGCTCCCGGGTGGGCACATCTACGTTTCGCGCGGCCTGCTCGCCATCTCCAACAGCGAAGCCGAGCTCGCGAACGTGCTCGGGCACGAGATCGGTCACGTCGCCGCGCGCCACAGCGCCCAGCGGGACGTTCATTCCAAGGTGGTGGGGATCGCGAGCATCCTCGCACAGGTCGGAGCCGCGGCGGCGGGAGCCGATGGACGCACGGTTGCCGGCGTCCAGTCCCTGGGCGCCGGAGTGGTCTCCGCCTACAGCCGCTCCCAGGAGAGGGAAGCGGATGTCTTTGGCCAGGACCTCGCTGCCGTGACGGGGATCGACCCGGATGGCATGGCGGGGTTCCTCCGCACCCTCGAGCGCACGATCCGACTCGAACAGGGATTCTCTCGAGGCACCGGATATCTCGACTCGCACCCCAGCACCCCCGAGCGGGTCGCCGACGCGACCTCCCGTGCTGCGGTGCTCCGCTGGAGGCCGAATTTCGCGATCGCTCCGGATCGCGCCGCCTACCTCAGCAGGCTCGACGGCCTCGGCCTCGGAAAGCCCGCGTCCGAAGGGGTGATCCGAGACGGCCGATTCCTCCATCCCGAGCTTCGCTTCTCAGTCGCCTTCCCCCGCTCCTGGCAGATCTACAACCAGCGCAGCCGGGTGATTGCCACTCCCGGGCCGAAAGCAATGGTGATGCTCGAGCTGCACGGTCCCGGTGACGATCCGCGCCGGGCGGCCGAAGAGTTCATGGAGTCCCAGGATCTCGAGCTCAGCGAGGGCAAGGCGATCCGGATCGGGAGCCTCGATGCGTACCGGGCACGCGGTGAGATTGCCACGCCCTCGGGCAGATTCGGCACCGAAGTGACCTGGATCGCCCACCGCGGCCGCATCTACCGACTCTCCGCAGGCGCGGCGAGAGGTCATGACAAGCGCTATCGCGGGATCTTCCGCGCATTTTCGCGCAGCTTTCGCGAGCTGCGCAGCGACGAGGAGCCCCTGGTCGATGAGCTGCGTCTGCGCATCGCCGTCGTCCAGCCGGGCGAATCGCTCGAAGAGCTGAGCCGACGAACCGGCAACGTCTGGGACCTGAACCGCACCGCAGTCGTGAACCACCTGGTACGAGGCCAGCGTCCTCCCGAGGGCGAGTGGATCAAGATCGCGGTCAGGGAGCCCTATATCTTCGAGCCCGAACCCTCCCAGCTGGACGAAGAAGAGCGGCCGGATTCCAGGTAGCGAATCGACGCTCCCGGGCTACTCGGTGGAAAGCCGTGGCTCGATCCCTGATCCGTGGCCGGGATACTGATCCGGCGACGACGAGGGTTCCCGATCTCGAATCCGGATTCGAGATCCTGCCTGCCCCCCGGGTATCCCGAAACATTCCCACGAGTCCGCGAACCGTTGTCTCGCTAGCGACCAGACGAGCGAGTCAGGCTAGAATCGCCGACCCCGGCAAATTGATTCACCAGGAGTTTCACACTTTCATGCCCCACGTTCTGATCCCCGCTCCCTATCGAGGCCCGACCGCGGGAAGGACCGAGGTGGAGGTTCCGGCGGGAACCGTCCTGGCCTGCATCGAGAGGGTCGAAGAGCTCCATCCCGGATTCGGTCAGCTCGTCGTGGACGACGTGGGCATTCCTCAGCGCTGGGTGAGGCTCTACCTCAACGATGAGCCCATCGAGCCGGACGCGATCGCCCGCCTCGAGGTCGGCGAGGGGGATCGGCTCGAGGTCCTCGCCGCGGTAGCGGGCGGCTGACCGATCGTCGAAGAATCACGCACGCGCCGTCCTCTCGGGGGCTGCGGTGTTAGAGTCTCGCAACTGGATACTCAATCGGAGGTAAGAATGGCTGGACCTGAAGGCGACCGCATGATCATGGTCGACATGACCACGCAGACGGTGACGTTCGAAGACTTTCCCGCGGAGTGGAAGCTGCTCGGTGGACGTGGCCTCTCGGCCAAGATCCTGACTCGCGACTGCGATCCGACCTGCGATCCCCTCGGCCCCGACAACGTGCTCGTCATGGCACCGGGCGTTCTCGCCGGATCCTCGGCTCCCACCTCCGGCCGTATCTCGATCGGCGGCAAGAGCCCGCTCACGGGTGGCATCAAGGAGGCGAACTCCGGCGGCAACCCCGGCCAGCACCTGATGAAGCTGGGCTTCCGCGCGATCGTCGTGAAGGGACAGCCGGCGGATCGCGACCGCCGCTACGGCCTCCAGGTGAACGCCAAGGGCGTCGAGATCGTGGCCGCCGACGATTACAAGGGAATGTGGAACTACGCTTCCTGCGCGAAGCTCCTGGCCGACGCGCCGAAGACCGCGTCGGTAATCTCGATCGGTCCCGCGGGCGAGATGATGCTGACCGGCGCATCCGTGGCGTGCACCGACCAGGACAAGGAGCGACGCCCGGCGCGCCACGCCGCGCGCGGCGGGCTCGGTGCGGTGATGGGATCGAAGTGTCTCAAGTGGGTGCTCGTCGATCCCGGCAAGGCGTCGACGCGCAAGCCCGCCGTTTCCAAGGATTTCTCCAAGCTGAACAAGACCCGGACCAAGGAATATCAAGAGGGTCCGCAGATGTTCAAGAACGGCACCTCGGGCATCGTCCCCATCGCGAACATGCTGAATACCTTCGTCTACAAGAATCGCACCGAGGGCCAATCCCCGGACGTCGTTACTCTCGATGGCGCCCGCATCATGGAGAGCTTCGAAGAGCGCGGCGGGGGCATGCACAACTGCCTGACCGGCTGCATCGTGCAGTGCAGCAACATCGTTCACGACGCCGAGGGGAACTACAAGACCTCGGCCCTCGAGTTCGAGACCCTCGCCCTGCTCGGCGCCTCGTGCGCGATCCAGAGCTGGGACGACGTCGCCGATCTCGATCGCCTGTGTGACGAGCTCGGCCTCGACACGATCGAGACGGGCGCCGCGGTCGCGGTGCTGATGGATTCGGGTGGCATGGAATACGGCGATGCCGAAGGGGCGAAGAAGCTCCTCGCGGAGATCGCCGAAGGCACGGAGCTCGGCAAGGCGATCGGCAATGGCGCCGTCGCGACCGGGAAGCTGCGGAAGCACAAGCGGGTCCCGAATTCGCGCGGCCAGGCGATTCCGGCCTGGGATCCCCGCCCGCTCAACGTGACGGGAGTGGGCTATTGCTCGAGCCCGATGGGTGCGGACCACACGGCCTGCCTGATCGTCAACCCCGCGATGCCGGTCGATGAGATGGCCCGGGCGTCCCAGGAGTGCCAGATCGTCAACGCGGTCTGCGATTCCTCGGGCTTCTGCCAGTTCCTCAACCCGACTCTCGATTTCATCCGTGAGTACTACGGCCTGCTCTACGGGGAGGAGATCACGCGCGAGCAGATCGCCGACCAGGGCTGGCAGGTCCTCCAGGACGAGTGGGCATTCAACGAGAAGGCGGGCTGGAAGGTGGAGGACGACGTGCTCTCAGACGATATGGTGAACGAGGGCATCGGTCCCGATCACACGCTCAAGTTCCAGGTCGATCCCAAGATCATCCAGGACGTGAAGTCCCGCTTCGATGCTCGTGAGGAGCTCTACACGACCAAGGCCGCCGGCTGATTCGAGCCAGCGAGGGGGTTCACGCGGGCGGAGGGGCCACGGTCCCTCTGCCCGCTTTGCGTTGGAGCCGAGCGGTCGCCGCCTCGATGCGGCGGGGTCGGCTCGACGGGAGAGGCGGCCCCGCGTGCTGCGGCGGCTTCCAAGCGGAGGAATCATGCGCGACGTACGCATGAAGGGATTCGCCGAACGCGCCGACGTCGAAGACGTCGAGCGCTACCTGCTGGGCCACACCCGGTCGCTCCCGAGCGAGACCGTCGCTCTTGGCGACTGCGTCGGCCGGGTGCTCGACCAGGAGGTGCTCGCGCGCGTGAACGTTCCGAGCTTCGCGCGCTCGGCCATGGACGGCTATGCGCTGCGGGGTGAGGAGAGCTTCGGCGCCTCGGAGTATGATCCGATCCGCTTCCGCATCGTGGGCGAGTCGATGCCGGGGCAGCCCTTCGACGGAGAAGTCGAAAAGGGAAGCGCGGTGCGGATCATGACCGGAGCGCCCGTTCCGGCGGGCGCCGACGCGGTCGTGATGGCGGAGGTCTGCAGCGAGCGCGAGGGCCACGTCGAGATCTCCGAGGCCGTCGCGCCCCGGAAGAACGTCGGCGCCATCGGGGAGGATATCCGCGAGGGTGAGGTGGTGCTCGGCCCCGGTCGTCGCCTGCGCCCTCAGGACGCCGGCCTGCTGGCCTCGATCGGCACACCACAAATCGAGTGCGTGCGCCGCCCGCGGGTACGCCTGGTCGTCACCGGCAACGAGCTCCTGCCCGCGGGCAGCGTGCCGGGTGGCTCCCACATCGTAGACAGCAACTCCGTCGTGCTGCGCGGCCTGCTGACGCGTGACGGCGCCGAGCTGCTCCCCTTCGACATCCTGCCCGACGAGCCCGACCTGATCCGCGAAGCGATGCTCGACCCGCGCGCCGACGTCGTGCTCGTCTCGGGCGGAAGCTCCGTCGGCAAGGAGGATCACGCACCGGGGCTCCTCGACGAGATCGGCAGCCTCGACTTCCACGGGATCTCGATGCGCCCCTCCAGCCCCTCGGGCCTCGGCCGCATCGGCGATCGCTTCGTCTTCCTGCTTCCGGGCAATCCCGTCAGCTGCCTCTGCGCCTACGAGTTCTTCGCGGCCCCGACCCTGCGCGGCCTGGGTGGGCGCAGCCGAGCCTGGCCCCACCGTCGCCTGCGCGCTCCCCTGCGGCGCAAGATCTCGTCGGCGGTCGGACGCACGGACTACGTTCGCGTGGCCTGGGAGGAGGGCGGGATCCTGCCCCTCGCGACGGCGGGTGCGTCGATCCTCTCGTCGACCGTACGGGCCGTGGGGGCGGTGATCGTGCCCCGCGAGCGGGAAGGCATGGCCGAAGGCGAAGAGGTCGAGGTCCTCCTCTACGATGAAGAGATCCCCCTCGAGATCCAGGCCGCGCAGGTCAATGAGGCCGCAGCCGCCGATGGGGCCACAGCCGTCAATGGGGCCGCAGGCGCAAATGGGGTCGACGGGAGCGACGGGGACGAGGAACTCGTGACGTGAAGCAGACTCAATTCCTGGATGTCATCGATCGGGACGAGGCCGAGCGGCGCTGGTACGAGGTGATCGACCGCGCGCCCCTGGGCGTCGAGATCGTGGAGCTGGGGGACGCCCTGGGCCGGGTGCTGGCCGAAGACGTGCGGTCCGAGGTCGACGTGCCCGGCTTCGATCGATCGAACATGGACGGCTTTGCGGTACGGGCCTCCGATACCTTCGGGGCCTCCGAGGAAGAGCCCGTTCGCCTGACGCTCAACGCCGAGACGATCCCCACCGGCGTGAAGCCCCGGCTCGAGGTGAAGCCCGGCAGCGCGACGCCGATCGCGACCGGCGGCATGTTGCCTCGGGGCGCCGACGCCGTGTCTCCGGTGGAGCACACCGATATCGAGGCGGGCCCCGGCGAAGGCGCGAGACAAAGTGAAGCCGCGAGAGAAAGTGGAGCCGAGAAAGAGAGTGGCGCCGAGAGAGGCGGCGCCGCCGAGAGAGAAGGCGGAGCCGCAGGAAAAGGCGAATCCGCGTATGGGACGGGCGCGCCCGGGGATGTCGTCATCGTGCGCCAGCCGCGCGTTCCCGGTGCGGCCGTCTCCTTTGCGGGGACCGATATGGGGCAGGGGGAGACGGTGCTCTTCGCCGGGACCCGGCTGACCAGTCGCGAGACCGGTCTGCTCGCAGCCATCGGTGCCGATCGCATCACGGTTGCGCGCCGCCCCCGCGTCGCGATCCTCTCGACGGGCGACGAGATCGTGCAGCCGGGGGAGGGGATGCGTCCGGGTCTCGTCTACGACAGCAACGGCCGAATTCTTGCTGACGCCGTGACGGAGCTGGGGGGCGATCCAGTTTTTCATGGTGCTTTTCGTGACGACGTCGACGAGCTGCGGGCCGCGCTCCACCGCGCACTGGCCGATTCCGATCTCGTGCTTCTCTCGGGCGGAACCTCGAAGGGGGAGGGGGACCTGAACGGCATCGTGGTCTCGGAGCTCGAGCCCGGTGTCGCGGTTCACGGTGTGGCGCTCAAGCCCGGCAAGCCGATCTGTCTCGCTTCCCAGGGCGGCCTCCCGGTGGTGATCCTGCCCGGCTTTCCCACCTCGGCGATCTTCACCTTCCATGAGTTCGTGGCTCCGGTGATTCGCTCGCTCGCGGGGGTTGCGGCGGATCGCCCTGAGCTCGTGCCCGCCCGCATTGCCCAGAAGGTCGTCTCCGAGAAGGGAAGACTCGAGTACCTGCTCGTCGGGCTCGTACGCAGGGCCGACGGTGATCTCGCCGCCTATCCGATGGGGAAGGGGAGCGGCAGCGTCACGACCTTCAGCCGGGCCGACGGCTTCGTGCGCATTGGTCGCAAGAGCGAGATCGTCGAGGCCGATACGTGGGTCGACGTGACATTGATCGGTCGCGAAGTTCCCATCGCGGATCTCGTCATCATCGGGAGTCACTGTGCCGGTCTCGATGTGATCGCGAGCGCACTCGCGCAACAGGGCCAGCGGCTGAAGGTTCTCGCCGTTGGAAGTCAGGGCGGGCTGGCGGCGGCTCGTCGGGGCGAGTGCGACGCCGCGCCGATTCATCTCCTCGACCCCGAGACCGGGGTCTACAACGAGCCGTACCTGGAGGTTGGTTTGAGGCTCCTTCCGGGCTATCGCCGTATGCAGGGCGTCGCGACCCGGCCCGAAGAGGAGCGCGACCTCGAGGCGCTGCTCGCCGATCCCAACGTGCGAATGGTGAACCGCAACCGCGGCGCGGGGACGCGCGTGCTGATCGATCAGCTGCTCGGCGATCGCAGGCCGCCGGGGTATCCCTATGAGCCTCGCTCCCACTACGCGGTGGCGGCGGCGATCGCCCAGGGG
The DNA here is from genome assembly GCA_965371385.1 of uncultured Myxococcales bacterium. Lineage (GTDB taxonomy): Bacteria > Myxococcota_A > UBA9160 > UBA9160 > UBA4427 > CBDUYG01. Next base: position 12,072 of record CBDUYG010000038.1, read on the forward strand.
CGGGCGGATTGGGGCGTCACGATCGAGAGCGTCGCGCGCCAGGCCGGCCTCCGATTCGAGCCCCTGACGCTCGAACACTACGACTTCGTGATTCCCGAAGATCGTTGGGAGCGTCCCCCGGTGGTGCTGCTGAGAAGGATCCTCGAGCCGGGGGGGCCGGTGAGGAGCAAGCTGGAGGCGATGGGCTTCACGAGTCCCGACACTTGAGGGGGGGGATTCGGCGCGCATTCGGCACACTGCCGGGAGTCGGGCAGGGTGTCTCGGCCACGGATTCTTGCTGGCCCGATGGACTCGGGTTAGCGTCTCCAGTGCAGATGGATGTTCCCTTACCAGCCCGGATCCGCGGACGCAGGCGCGCAGGCGCGCAGCTGAGGGATTCCCCTCGTCATCATTCGGGGACCCGTCCGTGTCGATAGCGATCTATCTCTTCATCGTCTTTACCTGTCTCGTCTTCTCGGCCTTCTTCTCCGGTAGTGAGACAGCGCTCTTTCGCCTGCGTTCCCACGATATCGAGGAGGAGGTGGAGTCGGCCCGGGGCCCCTCGGGCGTCGCGGTGCGCGACCTGCTCTCTTCTTCGTCACGCCTGCTCGTGACGATCCTGCTCGGCAACAACATCGCGAACATCCTCGGCGCCTCGGCGGCGGCGGCCCTCGCGATCGAGCTCCTGGGCCCCCAGCTGGGAATCCCGGTATCGACGATCGTGATGACGGCCCTCGTCCTGGTCTTCTGCGAGGTTCTCCCCAAGGCGGTCGCGGCCCGCCATCCACTCCAGGTCTCACGTTGGGTCGGGCTGCCTCTCTACATCATGCACACGGTGTTGCGTCCGATCCACAGCCTCTTCGACCGCATCATCGACCCGGTGGTGCGCCGTATCACTTCGGTGGATCACGACGGCCGCGAGGGGGCACACTCGCCCGAAGAGGTGCTGCGTCTGGCCCGGAACGCGCGCGAAGGGCACGAGGATGGCTCGCCCCTCGCGATCATGGGCGCGACCTCCGAGGCGGCCGAGATGGACGTCACCGAGATCATGGTCCAGCGCACGGAGATCGTGGCCTTCTCCGTCGACACCCCGCCCGACGAGTTGCTCGAGCGCATTCTCGAGGAGCGCTACACCCGCGTCCCCATCTACGAAGGCTCGATCGATCACGTGCTCGGGATCGTCCATCTCAAGGAGCTGATCCGCTTCGTGCGTGATGAGGGCGAGGAGCTGCGGAGCATCTTGAAACCTGTTCTGCGCGTCCCCGAACGCAAGCCCATCCTGCGCCTGCTCGCCGACATGCAGCGCTCGTTCTGCCACGTCGCGGTAGTGAAGGACGAGTTCGGTGTGACCCTCGGACTCGTCACCCAGGAGGATATCCTCGAAGAGATCGTGGGCGAGATCCGCGACGAGTTCGACTTCGAAGAGCTGCTCACGATTCGCAAGCTCGGCGACGGCAGCTACGAGGTGCTGGGGCGCGTGTCGGTGCTCGACTTCAACCGGGAGACGAGCTGGCACATCCCCGCCGAGAAGGGCGACACGCTCGCAGGTCTCTTCTTCAATACGCTGGGGCGGGCCCCACGCCGGGGCGAGGCGGTTTCGCTCGGAGCGTACGACCTGGTGTGCGCCGACATTTCGGGGAGCCGGATTACCCGGCTGCGGGTGTCGGAGCGGCCGGCGGCCGCTGAAGAGAGTGCAGCGGAAGCCGCGAAGTAGAGCGGGACTCTTCGTGAGCCCGACTCCCGACTCCCGACTCCCGACTCCCGACTCCCGACTCCCGGCGAATATCGAACGATGATTCCGGGAGTTTGGGATGAATTCTCGGCGCGCGACCCGATCGCGGCCCTGTCCCGACCGGGATCAGCCGAGTCTTCGCAGCGCGTGAGCCTTGACGATCAGGAAG
>CBDUYG010000039.1:0-13843 GCA_965371385.1 uncultured Myxococcales bacterium
CGTCGTCGCGCTCCAGAACGGCGAAGCGATCTTCAACCTCTCCGCCAGCTTCGCGAGGCCCGAGGAGGGAATCGCTCACCAGACCCCGATGCCCGAGGCTCCCGAGCCCGAATCCCTGCCCACCTTCGCGGAGATGCGGAGCCACTGGTACGGCGAGCCGCCGCCGCGAGAGATCACCCACGGCCCGCTCGAGATTCGTCTCGAAGACGAGTTCTCCGAGCAGGCGATGGCGGCAGCGGGCGAGCAGGACGAGGTCATGCGGCGGGTCTGGATGCGCCTCACCGGCCCGCCGCCCGACGATCCGCTCGAGCGCATTGCCCTGCTCGTCTATGCCAGTGATCGCACCCTGATGGGCTCGGCGTTTCGCGCTTCCGGGCTCCGGCCGGGCAGGGGCCTCATGCTGACGAGCCTCGATCACGCACTCTGGCTCCACGAGCCCCCGTGCCTGGATGATTGGTTCCTCTATACGTCGACGAGCCCGGTGGCGCGCTCCGGTCGTGCGCTGGTTCACGGCGTGATGTACGAGCGCGGCGGCAACCGGATCGCCTCGGTGACCCAGGAGGGGCTGCTGCGCGTCGTGAGGAAGAGGAAGACGTCCTGAAACGAAAACTCGAGCGGCATCCTGGCCGGATCCGCTCTCGAGCCAGCTCCCGACCCGACTCCCAGCTCGGCCCTCAGTCTGGCTTGGGAGCGAACTCGATATCCCCGATCTCCAGCGAACCGTCTTCGAGGTCCGCGTCCTCCTGAGTAGCGTGGGTCCGGCAGCGGGAAGCGGCCAGGACGTCCGCGAGTACGAGCTCGAGGTTCGCGAGCGTCCCGGCGTTGCCACATAGCGTCAGCTTCTCGACCTCGCGTCCCATCGAAACCTCGGCGTCGGCCTTGCACTTGTTGATCGCAGCCAGGGCCCCGACCGCGAGCTCGAAGCTTCCCGGGCTCTGAGGAGCCGCGATGGACTCGAAGTCGGCCGCACTCGGCCAGGGCGCCCGGTGGATGCTCGCCTCGCCCGTCTCCTCCGCGAAGGCCCACGACCAGATCTCTTCAGTGATGTAAGGCATCACCGGAGCGAAGAGTCGCAAGAGCACATTCAAGCCCATGCGCAGCGAAGCCACCGCCGACCCGCTCAGCGCGGCCTCCTCTCCGCGCGCGCCGTCCTCGTAGCGCCGGGCGCGCGGCTTCGCGAGCTCGAGGTAGGTGTCGGTGAAGTGGGTCCAGAAGAAGCTCTCCGTCTCCTGCAGGGCGTGGGCATAGTTCCAGCTCTCGAAGCTTCTCGTCACCTGGTCGACCAGCTCGTGGAGCTTGGCCACGAAGGCCCGGTCGAGCTCCGCCTCGATGGGGTGAACCTCCCCGGGCTGGGCGAGCACGAACTTGCCGGCATTGTAGAGCTTGGTGACGAGGCGTTTGCCGATCTTCCACACCTGCTCGTCGAAGGCTGTATCGGTGCCGAGGCGCGCGCTCGCGGCCCAGTAGCGCCCGGCGTCGGCGGTGTACTTCTCGAGCAGGGGAATCGGCGTCATCACGTTGCCCTTGCTCTTCGACATCTTCTTGCGATCCGGGTCGAGGATCCAGCCGGAGATCATGACGTTGTGCCACGGAACCTTGTCCTCGTGGAGCATCGCCTTGGCGATCGTGTAGAACGCCCAGGTGCGGATGATCTCGTGCGCCTGGGGACGGCAGTCCGCGGGAAAGAGCTTCGCGTGGCGCTCGGCGTCCCTGCCCCAGTGCGAGCTGATCTGGGGGGTGAGGGAGCTGGTGAACCAGGTGTCGAAGATGTCGGCCTCGCCCGTGAACCCGCCCGGCTGGTCGCGCTGGGCTTCGTCGTAGCCCTTCGGCGTATCGAGCATTGGATCTACCGGGAGCTGATCGCGCTCGGCCACCATCGCCTGCTCGTAGAGGGGCTGCCCATCGTCGTCGAGGGGGTACCAGACCGGGATCGGAACCCCGAAGTAGCGCTGGCGACTGAGGCACCAATCGAGGTTCAGGTTCTCCGTCCAGTCGCGATAGCGGGTCTCCATGTGGGGCGGGTGCCACTTCACCTCGGCGCCCTTCGCGAGGAGTGCGTCCTTCTTGTCGAGCAGGCGCGCGAACCACTGGCGAGTGGGCAGGAATTCGAGCGGGCGATCGCCCTTCTCGTAGAACTTCACCGGGTGCTCGATCGCCTCGGGGTCCTTCTGGAGGGGTGCGCCCTTCCCCGTCGCGCTGCCCTCGGGCTCCTGGAGAAGCTCGACCACGCGCTTCCGGGCCTGCTTGACGTTCTTGCCCGCGATCTCTGCGTAGTAACGGCTTGCCTCGGCGGGCTCGAGGCTCTTGAATTCGTCGCTGTCGAAGTCGACCTCGCCCAGGCGACCCGACGGCCCGACGATCTGCCGCAGGGCGAGATCCTCCTCGCGCCACCACTGCACGTCGACCGCGTCACCAAAGGTACAGACCATCAGGATGCCGGTGCCCTTCTCCGGGTCGGCCAGCTCGCTCGGAAAGATCGGCACCGGGACGCGGAAGAGCGGCGTCACGGCGTTCTTGCCGAAGAGCCCCTGATAGCGCTCGTCGTCGGGGTGCGCGGTCACGCCGACGCACGCCGCGAGCAGCTCGGGGCGAGTCGTCGCGATCGTGAACCTCTCGTCGCTCGCCTCGACGCCGAACTCGATGTGGTGATAGGCGCCGGGGGTCGGTCGGTCTTCGACCTCCGCCTGGGCGACGGCACACTGGAAATCGACATCCCACATCGTGGGCGCTTCGCTCGTGTAGACATGCCCCTTTTCATGGAGATCGAGAAACGAGAACTGCGCCACCTCGCGGCAGTGATCGTCGATCGTCTGGTACTCCTGGCGCCAATCGACCGAGAGCCCGAGGCGCCGCCAGAGCTGGCGGTAGTACTCCTCGTCCTCGTTCACGAGCCCGTAACAGATCTCGATGAAGTTGCGGCGCGAGATCATTCGCGCCGGCTTCTTGCGCTGCTTGGAGCTCGCCTCCTCGAGCTCGAGTCCTTCGATATAGGGCTCGTGTGGATCGCAGCGAACGTGGAAGTAGTTCTGCACCCGGCGCTCGGTGGGAAGGCCGTTGTCGTCCCAGCCCATCGGGTAGAAGATGTTCATCCCGCGCATGCGCTTGTAGCGGGTGATGACGTCCGCGTGGGTGTAGGAGAAGACGTGGCCGACGTGGAGGGAGCCCGAGGCCGTCGGGGGTGGGGTATCGACGACGAAGGTCTCCTCGCGTGGGCGCGAAGGGTCGTAGTGATAGGTTCCCGACTCGCGCCAGGTCTTCTCCCAGCGCGTCTCCACCTCCTCGGCCTCGTAGTGCTTGCCCAGGGTGGAAGGGTCGATGGCGCGCACCGCCCCGGCCGCGTCCTTGGATTCTTCGGTCATTTCGCTCTCATTTTTGGGGGGATCGTCCAGCGCCGACGCTGCCGGCACATGCCGCGGCTCCGCGGCGGCGGCCAATATAGGACAGCGGCAGGGCTCGCAAACCAGCTCACAGACCAGTCTCCCCATGGGGGTACCTTCTGCCATCGCTTTCAGCCCGAGAAGCCGGCAGGGGGGGCCCGGCCCAACCCCAACCCAGCCCGCCAGCCCACCCGCGTTTGGAGTGACCGCTTGCGTCCCCTCCGCCGGGGTTCTATGGTCCCGCCGCCCCGCTGAGCTTTCCGTCTCGTGAGGACTCCCGTGGAGCCCTCGCCATCCCAGAAGTCACCGGGATTGATCGGGAAAGCGAGGGACGAACCCCTTCGGTGAGGGGCCGGTGGGTAGCTCCCGAACGGCGAGCAATACGCGCATCGGACAGGGCGACCGCGGGACGATGAACGAAGTACGAAATCGATGATTCAGAGACCTCACTTCGAGGTCTCTCAGGCAAAAGTGAGAAGACGATTCATGGCCAAGAAGTCGCAGATCAACCGAGATCTCAAACGCAAGAAGCTGATCGCGAAGTACGCCGAGAGGCGAGAAGAGCTTCGAAACAAGCTGAAGGATCCGAACGTCTCGATCGAGGAGAAGCTCGAGGTCCAGGAGCAGTTCGCGAAGCTGCCCAGAAACTCGTGCCCGACCCGCCTGAACAATCGCTGCAGGGTCTCCGGCCGCTCGAAGTCCTACTACCGCAAGTTCGGCATTTCGCGCATCGCATTGCGAGAGCTCGCCCTGCGCGGCCAGCTCCCCGGCATGCGCAAGTCCAGCTGGTAGCGAGAGGAAAAGATTCCATGAAGCCCGATATCCATCCCGACTATCACAAGGTCCTCTTCATCGACTCCGCGACGGGAGACGAGTGGGTCAGCCGCTCGACGATCACCTCCAAGGAGACGCGCGAGGTCGACGGCGAAGAGGTCCCCGTCGTGAAGCTCGAGATCTCGAGTGCGAGCCACCCCTTCTGGACCGGCACCATGCGTGAGCTCGACACTGACGGCAAGATCGAGCGCTTCCGCAAGCGCTACGGGACCAGGAAGAAGTAGATCGGTTCGCGAGCACCTCGGCGGCTCAGCGAGGGTGAACGCAGAAGACACAAAGAACGACGAAGGCCGCGCGGGTTGCAACCCGCGCGGCCTTTGTCGTTTTCGTACCCCGGAAGGGCGCTCAGCGGCTGGTGCCGATCGACGGCCCGGAGCGCCTCGCCCACGGGATCACTTCGACGTGTTGAGCTTCCTGGCTACCCGTCGCTTCAGGCGCAGGCCTTCCTCGGCCAGGCCGGAATCGGACGTCTTCATCAGGTAGGCATCCAGCCCGCCCTGCTTCTGCACCGTGCGCAGGGTGCGCGTTGAGACACTGAGGCCGATGTCGCATCCGAGCACGTCGGAGACGAGCGTCACCTTCTGGATGTTGGGCTCGAATTTCCGGCGGGTGCGTCGCTTCGAGTGAGAGACGTTGTTGCCGAACTGAACTTTCTTGCCGGTGAGTGCGCACTGAGCCATTTCACCAATCCTCGCTCTCTTCTCCGTGCCGCGAGCCTCGCATCCACTGCGGAGTCACGTAGGGAATGATCCTGAATTCCCGCAAAGCCTCGGCTTTCGTCGCCGTCGCCGTCGCCGTCCGCTCTGCTGCGAATGTCCAGGAGTTGCCCGGACCCGGGGGCTGATCCGATTCCCGATCCAATCCCGCGACATCACAGCGGAATCGACCCGGGGGTCCGAAGGGAGGCAATGGATAGCGATCCAGCGGGAGGGGGTCAAGCTGTCGAGGTCTTCCCGCTTTGCTCAGGCTGGCCCGGCCGAGAGATTGGAGTGGCCCCGAGGGGCTCGGTTCGGCGCCCGCACGGAGCGACGAACCGACCTCGACCCTCCTCAGGCGGGCACCGGAGCTGGATCGTTCAGGGACATCGCGGGGATGATCGTCTGCGAGGCCATCTCCTTCTTCAGCTCCTCGAACTCGCTGCGGGCGGACTCCCGGCGGGCGCGCTGACGGAAGTCGTGCATGCGGTCGCGGGCGGCCGGCTCCCCCAGCTCACGATCGAGGTCGCCCTCGGCGCTGAGGCGGGCGATCTGCTCCCGCACGCCTTCGAGAGCCTCCATCTCGGCGTCTACCGAGAGTCCCTCGACGGCCTGCTGGAGCCGGCGCCGCGCCTTGGCGTTGGCCAGAGTGGCGAGCATGCGGCCTTTCTCGCGCACCAGGGAGCGAATCTCCTCGCGGAAGCGCACGAGATTTGCCTTCGACTCCTCGGCCTGGATCCGCACCGAATCGAGCTCCTTCTCGGACCGTTCGAGGTCCTCGAAGAGCGCCTGCTTGGTGCTGATCATGCTGATGCACCCTTCTTCGTCACCTCGCGAAAGGGCACGCCGGATCTCGTCGTGGAGCCGAGCGATGTCGGCCCGGCGCTCGAGGATCTCGGCCTCGAGCTTGCCGCGCATGTAGAGGATGCCCGCCACCGCACCCTTCAGCTCGCGGTACTGGCGCATGCGCCCCTTGATCGCCTGCTCGTAGACTGCCTCGGGGCTCTCGAGCTCGCGGTCGCGCAGCCAGAGCGAGAATACTCCCTTGAACAGGCTTCGCATTCGCGACATCAAGCTTGCAGGTCTCGTACTCGTCGTCATTGGATTCTCCTTCCTATCATCGGCTTACGTGCCTTCTTCGACTTGCGTGGTCTCGTGTGGTCTTGTCTGGTCTCGCTGGGTCTTGCTTTGTTCTCAGCATCCTCGTCGAGTCCCGACGCGGCGCTCACTCGCTTCCCCAGTCGCTCTCCCGCAGGCCGAGCTCGCGGATCTTCTGCTGCAGGCTCTGGCGCACCATTCCGATCGAGCGCGCGGTCTGGGAGACGTTGCCCTCGTTGGCCCGCAGCGCATTCAAGAGGAACTCGCGCTCGAAGCTCTCGATCATCTGCTTCTTCGCGTCGGAGAACGTGGCGTCGGGATCATCGGAGGCGGCCGAGGACACGGATGCGTGCGGCACCCGACCGGGAGCGAGCTGAAGATCCGCCTCTTCGATCTCCTCACCGCTCGAGAGCACGGCGGCCTGCTCGAGAACGTTGCGCAGCTCGCGCACGTTGCCGGGCCAGGCGTGCTGAGCGAGGCACGCAAGGGCCTCGGAAGAGAGCCTCCTCTTCTCGCGCCCGAGGCGCTCGGCGACCTGTTCGAGGAATCGGTCACAGAGCGCCGGTAGATCCTCGCCGCGTTCGCGCAGAGGCGGAAGCTCGAGCTGGACCACCTTGAGGCGATAGTAGAGATCCTCGCGGAAGCGGCCCTCCTCGACCTCCTTCTCGAGATTGCGGTGGGTCGCGGCGACGACCCGCACATCGACCTCGACGCTGCGCGTGCCCCCGACCCGCTCGAACTGCCGCTCCTGCAAGACCCGCAGCACCTTGGCCTGGGTCTCGGTCGCCATGTCGCCGATCTCATCGAGGAAGATCGTGCCACCTTCCGCGGCCTCGAATCGGCCCATGCGTTGCTGATCCGCGCCCGTAAAGGCGCCCTTCTCGTGGCCGAAGAGCTCGCTCTCGACCAGCTCGCGGTTGATCGCCGCACAGTTGACGGCCACGAAGGGACGATCGCGCCGGCCGCTCGTATTGTGGATCGCCTGGGCGACGAGCTCCTTCCCCGTGCCGCTCTCACCGCGAATCAAGACCGTGAGATCGGTCTCCGCGACCTTCTGGATGGTCTCGAATACGCGCCGCATACTCGGACCCGAGCCGATCAGGTTGCCGAAGCCGAACTCGCGCTGCACTCGCTCGAGAAGCAGCCGGTGCTCGCGCTCGAGGCGGTGACGATCGAGGGCGCGGCGCACCACCACGCGAATCTCGTCGTTGTCGAAGGGTTTGGGGATGTAGTCCTCGGCGCCGTTCTTCATGGCGTCGACGGCGATCTTCTCGGAGCCGTGAGCGGTGATCATCACCACCGCCGTCTCGGGCCGCTGCTCCTTGGCTCGCAGCAGCACGTCCATTCCGCTCGCGCCGCGGCCCAGGGCCAGATCGGTGAGCACGAGATCGAAGATCTGATCCTCGAGGAGCTCGAGGGCGATCTCACCGTTCTCGGCGAGCTCGATCTCGTATCCTTCCCGGCCCAGGAGGCCCTTGAGGGCGATCCGGATGGCGTGCTCGTCTTCCACGACCAGGATTCGGGGCTTCACGATCGGCCTCCCGACTCGTCGCGACTCGAGCGCCCGCTCCCGCCCCTGTGCCCGTCGTTGGGCCCGTCGTTGAGCCCGTCCTGGGACCTGTCCTTGGGAAAGCTGAGCAGGAATTCGGCGCCGGGGTCCCCGCCGTTCGAGACCTCGATACTGCCCGCGTGGGCCTCGACGAGCTTCTTCGTGATGGCGAGCCCGAGCCCCGTGCCGTTCGACTTGCCGGTGACGAAGGGCGTGAAGAGCTGGGCCTGCTTCTCGGGAGCGATCCCCAGGCCGTTGTCGCGGATCCGCACCCAGACGACGGTGCCCGCCAGGTTCTCCCCCATCGAGATGTCGAGGCGGGGGCTCGGGATGCCCGCATCCGTGACGGCGTCCATGCCATTGGCCACCAGGTTGATCACGACTCGCCGCAGCTTCTCGGAATCGCCCAGCATCACGCCATCGCTGTCGAACTCGCGGCGGATCTCGATCCCTTCGCGCTCGGCGCGCTCGCGAAACGTCTCGAGCGCCGAGTCGAGCACATCGGCCATGCGGATGCGGGACATCCGCAGATCCTCCTCGCGGCTGAAGCGCAGCAGGTGGGAGATCGAGCGCTCGACACGCTCGAGCTCGGCGAGCGCCACCTGGGCATACTCGGGGTTGTCGGGCGCCTCGGGTACCTCGGAGATCTGCTGCAGCAGGCTCTTCGCTGCGGTGATGGGGTTGCGGATCTCGTGGGCGATCGACGCCGAGAGAACCTCGAGGGAGCGCGAGTGCTCGTCCGCCAGCTCGACCCGCTCCTTTCCCACGCTCGAGTGCACGTGGCGCGTCACCTCGTCCTCGACCAGGCGCTCGCGCAGGCCGGGCTCGACCATCACCTTGAAGAGCCGCCGCCCATGCACGAAGCCCCACCAGATGAGCGCGGGAACTCCGAGGAAGGGGAGGATGAGGAGGAGCACGAGGACGACCGCGCCGGCCTTGCCGGACTCGAGATAGATCTCGGCTCGCTCCTCGGCCGCCCGGCGGGCCTTGCGGTAGGCCCGCTCCTCGGGGCTGAGCAGGCTCTCGTCCAGCGCCTCGAGCTCGCGCCGGGAGTCCAAGTTGTCATGGTCGTGGTTGTGGTCGTAGGCCGAGTCCTTGAAGTGTCGGTCCTTGCGACTGCGACGGGATTTGCGGCCCTTCTTTCGCTCCTCCCATTCCCGGCTCGAGCGCTTCGTCATCGCCGCTCCCTCTTTTCGCAGGTGGCAATCCATCCCCAGGATACCGGGTATGGGCGGTGCTGCTCTGCGGAAGCCATTCATACGGAACCCCTTCCAGCCGCCAGGCTCTTCGGGAACACGAGCAGGAAATCAGCGCCGCCTTCGGGCGACGTACCGGCCTCGAGAGTGCCGCCGTGCGCTTCGACGACCTTCTTCGAGAGGGCGAGGCCGAGGCCCGTCCCTCCCTCCTTGGTCGTATAGAAGGGGTCGAAGATGCGGGCGACCGCGGCCTCGTCGATGCCGGGACCGTTGTCGCGGATGCGCAGCCAGACTTCGCTGCCCGAGAGGTTCTCGCCCGCCATTACGAGCACTCGAGGCGCCGGGGTGTCGGCTTCGTGAACCGCGTCGATCGCGTTGCTGATGAAGTTGACCAGCACCCTGCGGAGCTTCTCGACGTCACCGCGCATCACGCAGGGGGCCGAGACGTCGCACTCGATCGCTACGCCCAGGCCGCTCGCACGATCGCTCAGCGCTCGGATGGATGAATCGATCAGATCCGGGAGTGCGAGCTCGCTGAAGCGAAGATCCTCGTCCCGGGCGTATTTCAGGAGGTGGGAGATCGAGCGCTCGACGCGATCGAGCTCTTCGAGGGCGACCCGGGCGAAGTCGATGTTCTCTTCGGAGACCGGGTCCTCGCCCATCTGCTGAACCAGGCTCTTCGCTGCGGTCACCGGGTTGCGAATCTCGTGAGCGATCGAGGCCGAGAGGTTCTCGAGCGAACGAGCGTTCGCGTGCTCGGTGGCGTGCAGGCCCGAGACACCGCGATCGACCTGGCGCCCCACCTCCTCGTCGATCCACTGCTGCTTCAGAGCCGGGGCCGCGAGCGCAGCGATGTAGTGGATCGCGAGACCGACCCCCCAGCCGAGCGCGACGATCAAGGTGACGCGGAAGCTGCGGGTCGTGACCAGGATCAGGGCCAGGACGGAGCCGTAGCTGACCGCGTGAATCATGAAGCCAATGCGCCGATTCGCCATGCTGCGCGCCCGGCGATACATCTTCTCCTCGGGCGTGAGGCGATTGCGCCGCTTGCGGGCCGGAGATGCAATCGGGTGCTCGCCGGTGTCCTCGCCCTCGTAGAGCCGCTCCGACTCTTCGTGTCGCCGACGGCCGCGGCGGTGACGCTTCGACATCTTGCGCTCCTCCCGCTCCAGAGAGCAGCGCATCTCGCCGCGAGACGCGACATGCATGGGCGAGTGACGGAGAGTCGTGCGCATGGCGAGGGACAGAGCAAGTCTCGTGCCCGAAATGAGAATCGTTCATTTTCAGATAGTTAGGGACGGGGCGAGCGCTGCCAGGTGCAGCTTTCGGCCTGCAGGCGCAGCGCTGATGATGCACCTGGACCGACGATCCGGATGCGTGCGCGACAGAGGAAAGCACGAATCCAGCCGCAGATCCGATCCCGCTGGCTGCGTTGGGAGCCCGGAGCTGGGCTTCCCGGTCAACGTGGACCGCGAAAGCTCGCCCTGGCCAGCCGGCTGGCGATCGGGAATCGGCCGCGAGCTTGCCGGCCGGCATGAAGAAGGCGCCCGGGGAACATGAGTTCGACCCGGGCGCCTCGGACTGCCCAATTTTCACTGGCCTCGGCTCACGAGAAATCGCGAGTACGAAACCTCGGGGGTGAGGTACTCACACGACTCACGTGGCAAATCGACGCAGGCACTTCGCCGAACGACTCGAAGAAGCTCGGGGGCGATCAGGCCGGAGGGTGGAATCGATTCGATCCCGATCTCTGGCTCTCTACATCACCTACCGGGCTTCCCTCGCAGGCTCCCTTTCGGAAGCATGCCCCTTTCCGATGCCGAACGGGCTCGAAATTGCTCTGAGTCGACTCTCGTTGACCTTCGTTGGTTGGTTCGTTGACTCTCGTCAACTGTCGCCAACTCTCGTCAATTCTTGCCAACTCTCATCGCATCGATCATCGATCATCGATTTTCATCGATGCTCACAATTTCGATCGTTCGATCACGCACTCGGAGCTGGTGGCTCCGAATCCGCCGGATCAAGGCGCCGCTCTGCAAAGTCTCCGTTCGCCTACGACCGATTCAACCGGCCTTGGGTCGGACAGCAGACCCGAAGCCCACAATAAACTGTGTTTCACCGGCCCGTCAAGGCCCATTCCAACACACGGTTTCGAAAGCGGAGAAATCGCTCCATCCAGAGAGCATTTTTGTTGCGATGGTGCCACTCTACCGCGTGGCTTCGTCTGCAGACTCCCTCGAGGAGGCTGGTAGGTGGTAGCTGGTAGCTGCGGGAAGACGCAGGCGGGGCGCGCAAGGGATGGATTCGAACGCGGGATCAGGGCGAGAGAGGGTAGAGGTCGATGGAACCGACGCTGGATCAGGAGAGAGCCTACCATCAGGCTGGGCGAGCCGTCGTATGTGTCACGCTCTTCGGCGCACACGTCGTGAAGACGCTCGCGATGGAGGGGGGAGCGGATAGTGCGGTGGGTTTCGAGACCTACTCGAAGCTGCCCGTTCCACTGGCATGTCGGCCACCGAGCCACAAGCGAGGGGAAGAACGCAAGCCAATCCCCGTCGAAGGGATCGTCGACGCTCATGGGGTCCTTGCCTATGCCGGCATCGCGGCCCAGCACGAGCTCCACTCACGAGGCAACCTGGAGCGCGACGACTACCGCGGCAGCGGAACCGAGTGCCGGGAGCAGCTCTCCAAGATGGCGTCGAGCATCAGCCTCGAGCGTCCGGTCGAGCACTTCTACGACGAGTACTGGGACGAGGCGCGCAGGCTCCTCAACTCGAGCTGGGCGGCCGTCGAGACTCTCGCCGAAGCCCTGATCCAGCACCGGAGCCTCAACGGGCGGCGCGCCGATGCGCTGATCCTCGGGGAAGAGGTTTCCTGAGAGAGTCCCGGGTGGAGGACGAAGCGAGCTGATCGCGGGCGGGCGGCCGGCGAGGCTCGAAGCGGTGCAAGGGGGCTTCCGCGAAAGGCCCGACGACAGACGACAAACAACAAAGGGCCGCGAGCCCATTGGCTCGCGACCCTCTGCGAACTGCTGGCGCGCCCGGCACGACTCGAACGTGCGACCCTCGGCTCCGCAAGCCGATGCTCTATCCAACTGAGCTACGGGCGCGTATGAACGCTCCATCCTCCAGCGCGGCGCCGCATAGTAGCCGCATTCCCCGGCAGATCGCCACGGCTCGTCCGCCGCGCCGCCCGCACCTGCGATCGGCCCCAGGGCCCGCCCGGACTGTCGCGCTTCCAAATGGCGGTGGGAGCAGTCTGTAGCGAACTCGTCTCTGGGCGCAAATCCCAGATCCACGGGGAAAATGCAGGGAAATCGGGCTGACCGGGCTGGGTTCCGGGCCGAAGCCAAAACCTGGGCGCGGCAAGCCTCAGGGGCGTAGTCCCTTCCCGTCGCGTCTCACATAGAGTTTCAATTTTCGTCCCGAAGACATGGGGTAGGTCTGGAGCTCGTAGCGTTCCCGGAACCCGGCCAGCGCGGCAAGCTCCTTGTCGCCCACGAAGGCGACCACGACCCACCGGAGGCATCCATGGGGAATCACGAGTACAATTCGCCGCTGGTGAAGCGGTGGCCCTGCCGAATCGAAGCGGGATCCAGGCTGGCGAGCCGCCCTCTCGTTTCACAGGTTGGACTTCGTTCTCTGAGGCAAGCATGAAGCCCGCTTCCCATGCATTCCCGAGCGCCCTCCCCCATCTCCGCCTCGCAAGCATCGTTGCACTCTTGTTGACGTCGTGTTCGGCGAGCCCTCCCGAAGAATCCCAGCCGAACATCGTCGTGATCTTCGTGGACGACCTCGGCTATGGGGATCTCGGAAGCTACGGATCCACGACGATCCGCACGCCGCGGATCGATCGTCTGGCGAAGGAAGGAACCCGCTTCACGAACTTCTACGCACAGGTCAACTGCGGTCCGTCGCGGGCCGCCCTCTTCACTGGGCGGTACCCCATCCGATACTTGAGCCCGAGCTGGTCGATGCCCGCCAGTGAGGTCACCTTCGCCGAGCTACTCCAGACCGTCGGCTATGCGACGGGATGTATCGGCAAGTGGGATTTGTCGGGCCGGCAGGCTACGCCCGACGAAATGCCCAATGCACAGGGATGCGACTACTACTATGGCCCTCTCGGGGCGAACGATGAGGGTCACGTGACCCTCTACGAGAACGGCGAACGACTTCGCAGGACCCACGCCATCGCGGCCCTGACCCGGTTGTACACCGACAAGGCGATCGAGTTCCTGAAGCAGCCCAGAGACCATCCCTTCCTGCTCTATCTCTCGCATACGATGGTGCACTCAATCATCGGGGCTTCCGCCGAATTCAAGGGGCGATCGGAGGGTGGTCTCTACGGAGACGTCGTGGAAGAGCTGGACTTTCACACGGGGCGACTGCTGGACGCGATCGATGCGAGTGGGCTGCGCGACGAGACGCTGGTCGTCTTTGCCAGTGACAACGGCCCATGGAACACCAACTGGAAGGAACTCTATCGACGTCACAGAGGACAGATCGCCTGGGGCTCCACGGGGCCGCTTCGAGGAGGAAAGGGCTCTACCTATGAGGGTGGGCCGCGCGTACCGGGCATCATTCGTTTTCCAGGACGCGTCCCAGCGGGTCGGACGAGCGATGCCATCTTCGCGACGATCGATCTGCTGCCGACGTTCGCAACCCTGGCGGGGTACGATCCGCCGAGAGACCGTGTGATCGACGGCGTCGATCAAACCGACCTCCTCTACGGCAGGAGTGAAGCCGGCTCGCGCAACGACTTCTTCTATTTTCGCCAGGAGGAGCTGCAGGCCGTTCGCCTGGGGCGTTGGAAGCTGATACTCCCCGGCATCACGAACTTCGCGGAATACGCTGTGGATAGGGGGTCGGGGCAGGTCGAGCTATACGATCTGGAAGCGGATCCCGGTGAATCCTCGAATCGAGCCGACGAGTATCCAGATATCGTGGAGAGACTGCTGGCACACGCCCAGTCCCTTCCACGGTCCATCACTGACTAGTGCGCTCTTCTTGGAGGCTCGTGCGAGGCATCGGTGCCGCGACTTTCAAGCACTATGCTAACCATTCCGACATGTACCTTGTTACTGAGTGGACTAGT
>CBDUYG010000040.1:0-13748 GCA_965371385.1 uncultured Myxococcales bacterium
CCGGCCCGCGCTCCGCCATCGCGAGGGTGAAGGCCCGGTGGGTGAGCTCGGCGATACGATCGGGTCGGCTCACATGGGCCTGAAACTTCGTGATGTCGCTGAAGATCGGAAGCTGATTGGTCTCCTGGAATCCACCCAGCCCCATCGTGTTGCTGCCCGTCTCCGGGGTGATGGCGACGACGGGTGAGTGCGCCCAGTAGGCGGCTGCGATCGCGGTGACGAAGTTCGTGATCCCCGGTCCGTTCTGGGCGATGCAGACGCCGTGGCGATCGGTCGCCCGGGCGTAGCCATCGGCCATGTGCGCGGCGTTCTGCTCGTGGGCCACCGAGATGAATCGAATCCCGGCGGGCGGGAAGATGTCGAGGGCGTCCATGTAGGCCGAGCCGACGATTCCGAACATGTCGGTCACCCCCTCGGCGACGAGCTGCTCGACGAAGGCTTCGGAGGAGGTCATTCGTGTCATTGGATGATTCCCTTGATGGAGGAAGATGGTGGAGGAGGATGATTGGGGATGATCGATTCGGGACGGTCGTGGGCCGAATCAGCGAGATTAGAGCGAAGCCAGCACCCGGTCCACCACCTCGACAATGCGATCCAGCTGCTCGATCTCGGCGACCAGCGCCGGAGCGAGGATCAGGGTGTCGCCGGTGACGCGCACCACCAGCCCCTCCTCGAAGAAGCGCGCCAGTGCCAGCGCGCCCCGGGCGCCGGGTGTCCCGGCCGGCTCGAGATCGATACCGGCCAGCAGACCGAGCCCCCGGACGTCTCGCACGATCGGCAGCTTGCCCAGATCGAAGACGCGCTGCTGGAAGTGGGGCGCGATCTCGGCGGCCCGCTCGAAGATCGCCTCGTCGCGGAAGATCTTCAGGGTCGCCAGGGCGGCCGCGCACGCGAGCGGGTGGGCGGAGTAGGTGTAACCGTGGAAGAGCTCGACCGCCCCGTCCGGCGCCGCACCGACGATCTCGTCGTAGATATCCGTACGGATTGCGACGGCACCCATCGGGACGGCGCCGTTCGTCAACGCCTTGGCCATCGTCATGATGTCGGGCACGACGCCGAAGCGGTCCGACGCGAACGCGCTGCCGGTTCGTCCGAAGCCGGTGATCACCTCGTCGAAGACCAACAGGATCCCATGACGGTCGCAGATTTCGCGCAAGCGCTCGAGGTAGCCCTCGGGCGGCACCAGGATCCCGGTCGAGCCCGCGATCGGCTCCACGAAGCAGGCCGCGATCGAGTCGCTGCCGCAGAGGTCGACGAAGCGCTGCAGATCATCGGCGAGCTCGGCGCCCTGCTTGCCCTGACCGGGTGTGCAGCGGTTGGCTTCGAGCCAGGTATGCCGAAGATGAAGGACTCCCGGCAGCCCGGGGCCGAAGCTCTCGCGGTTCTTCACCATGCCACTGAGGGAGACTCCGCCGAAGTTCACGCCGTGGTAGGCGCGCTCGCGGCTCACGAATCGAGTCCTCTGCCCTTCGCCCCGGCTGCGGTGGTAGGCGAGCGCGATCTTCATCGCGGTATCGACCGCCTCCGATCCCGAGTTCACGAAGAAGATACGCTTCAGATCCGAGGGAGTGATCTCGGCAACTCGCTCGGCCAGCTCGAATGCGCCGGGGTGGCTGTATTGGAAGGGCGGGCAAAAATCGAGCTCGCGATACTGGCGGGTGATCGCGTCGATGATTTCGGGCCGACCGTGCCCGAGAGGGCAACAGAAGAGACCCGAGCATCCATCGAGCAGGGAGTTGCCCGCATCGTCCCAGAAGGTCATTCCTTCCGCGCGCGTCAGCATCCGAGGCGCCTGCTTGAACGATCGATTGGGAGTGAAGGGCACCCAATAGGGAGTCTCTTTGTCCATCGTTCCGTATCCAGTGTGGGTGAGGGTGGGGGTGAGAATGGAGGATGAATCGTGATCCGGAGGCCGATCTCGTAGTCTACATCAGCCGTCAGCTGGCCAGGAGCCCGCGATGCAGGGTGAAGCACGCCGCGAGGCGGATCGCTGCCTGGGCACCCTCAGTCGAGAACGATCGCTGCCAATTCCTCGAGATACTCCGCCGACCCGCCATGGGCGAGCTGCAAGCTGAGCAGGCGCTTGTAGAAGAAGTGGATGTCGTACTCCCAGGTGAATCCGACCCCGGCGAAGATCTGGATCGCCTGGCTGCCGATCCGGGTGAACTCGTCGCTCGAAAAGGCTTTTGCCATGACCGCCGCGCGGTGACACTCCGCCAGGTCGGATTGATCCGCGGCCCAGAGGGCGTAGTAGGCGCCCGCGCGCCCGAGCTCGAGCTGCTGCAGCATCTCGGCCAGCATGTGCTGGACCGCTTGAAAGGAGCCCACCGGCACACCGAACTGCTCCCGCTCCATGGCGTAAGCGATCGAGAGTTCGAGCGCGCGGGACGCCGCACCGACGCCATCGACCGTGAGTCCGATCAGCACTCGATCCAGCATCTCTTCGATCGCAGCCCTCGCGTCCCCGCTACCCAGGCGCCGCGCCGGAGACTCGGAGAGCTCCAGGCGAGCCTGCTTGCGGGTGCCATCGGCGCCAGGAGTCGGCGAGCACTTCAGGCCGGGCGCACCGGCTTCGAGCACGAAAACGCCGAGACCGTCCGCCGCGCGTGCAACGACCAGGAAGAGGTCCGAGGCCATCCCATCGAAGACATAGTCCTTGCAGCCGGTGAGTCTCCAGCCCGCGGCGCTCTCCTTGGCCGCGGCGCTCCTCTCGGCTGCGGCGCTCTCCCTGGCTGCGACGCTCTCCCTGGCCGCGGCACCTTCCTCGGCCGGGGCGCTTTGCTCGGCCACGGTCTCGGACGCGATCCAGTCGTAGCGATGCTTCGCCTCGTGAAGCGCCACGGTAGCGACACAGCGGCCTTCCGCGATGCGGGGCAGGAGCGTCGCCGCGTCGTCGTCCGATCCGGCAGCGCGAATCAAGGACACCGCTGCAAGAGCGGTCGAGAGATAGGGACCGGGATGCACCACTCTTCCCATCTCCTCGAGCACGACCCCCATTTCGAGCATTCCGAGCCCCGAGCCACCCTGCTCTTCGGGAATCAAGATCCCCAACAGGCCCATCTCCGCGAGTCCCTTCCAGACCGGCTCGCTGAAGCCTTTGTCGTCCTCGACCATGTCACGCACATAGGGGGTGATCGGGGCGTTCTGCTCCAGGTAACGCCTGACGTTCTCGCGCAGCGACTCTTGCTCTTCCGAAAACTCGAAGTCCATCTATCTGTGCTTCCTCGTCCCTCTCGGGCCCGGTTTTCAGCGGCCCTTGGGCAGACCCAACACCCGGCGGGCCACGATGTTCTTGTTCACCTGGGTCGTTCCGCCGGCGATCGAGAGTGCTCGCGCCGAGAGCCGTTCGCGTCCGCTGGATCCGAGGATCCCCGCCGGCCCGAGGATCTCGCTCTGAACGTCGGTGATGTGCTGGGAGACCTCGGCCCAGACGAGCTTCACGAGGGAGGCCTCGGCGCCCGGACGATCGTGCACCATTGCGGAGATCGCGCGGTCGCTCAACAACTTGAGGTACTCCCCGTCAAGATAGAGGCGCGCCATCTTCTGGCGAAGCATGGGATCCTGCGCGGCCGAGCCACGCGCGGCCGGAGCCTCGCACGAATCATCGAGCAACTTCCGAATCCGTTTGCGCACCTCGAGCTGAAGCCCCGCGACTCCTCCCCGCTCGCTGTTCAGGGTCGCCATGGCGACCCTCCAACCCATGTTCTCGGGGCCGAGGCGGGCGGAATCCGGGACCCGGACGTCGCTCAAGAAAACCTCGGAAAACTCGGTCTCGCCCGTGATCGTCACGATAGGCCGCACTTCGACGCCCGGCAGGGTCATGTCCAGCAGCAGGCAGGTAATGCCCTGGTGCTTCGGCACGTCGGGATCGGTCCGCACCAATAGCTCGCAATAATTCGCCACCGCACCGAGGGTGGTCCACACCTTCTGGCCGTTCACGATGTAGCCGTCACCGTCGCGCACCGCCGACGTTCGCAGGGATGCGAGATCGGAGCCGGCATCCGGCTCGGAGAATCCCTGACACCAGAGATCGTCGCCCCTCTGCATGCGCGGCAGGAGGTGGCTCTTCTGCTCGTCGCTGCCGTGCTCCATGATCGCCGGGGCGATGTTCGAGAGACCGATCACGTTGATCGTCCCGGGCGCCTGGGCACGATGCATCTCCTCGCGCCAGACCACCTGCTCCATCACGTCGGCGTCACGGCCGCCGTATTCCTTCGGCCAGGCGATCGTGGCGTAGCCCGCGTCGGCGAGCTTCTGATTCCACTCGCGCTGGGTCTCGAGCATCTCGCCGGGCTCGAACACATAGCCCTTTGCCTCGCGGAAGCGGTCCTCGAGGTTGGCCTCCAGCCAGGCGCGAAACTCCCGGCGAAAGGCCTCCGCCTCGGACGGATACGAAAAATCCATGGAGCTTTCTCCTCTTGCCTCTGCCGCCTCTTCTGCCGCCACCGACACGACCGGCCCCGCCTCGACGCGGCCTTTCTGGTGGGAGAACTGCGCTATTTGACGATCCGTCAGATTCTTCGTTAGGGTGTCGGAACTGGGTCCGGATCGCCAGAGCCCGCGGGCTCTTTTCTCGCGTACCCGAGATCGAACGACCTGGAAGAACAGAGCGAGGAGAAGATCCGCCATGATATGGAACCGAATCCGATTGATCCTGGTCGCCCTTGGCGCGGCTCTCGGCGCGACCTTTCGCAGGTTGACCCGCGGCCCTCTCTTGCAGAGCTGGGGCTTCGGCTTCGAAGTGGTGGTTCACGTGATGAGAGCCGTGACCGGATTCCTATCGAGCCTCCCTCCCGAAATGGCGAGCGCGCTCGCGGAGTCCAGCAAGCCGCGCCCAACGAGCGCGACCCGACGGGTCGCTGCCGAGGTGGTGGGGGATCCGATCTCCGGGGAGTGGATCACGCCGCCCGGCGCAGCCGACTCGGGTGCCATTCTTTTCCTTCACGGCGGCGGCTACGCGCTCGGCTCCGTCGACAGCCATCGCGACGTGATCAGCCGGCTCGCCCTCGCGACCGGACTCCGCATCTTCGCACCCAATTATCGCCTGGCACCCGCCCACCCCTATCCTGCCGCCCTCGACGACGCTCTCCTCTGCTACCGCTGGATGCTCGACTCCGGGATCCCGGCGAGCCGCATTGCGGTCTGCGGTGATTCTGCGGGCGGAGGACTCAGCGCGGCCCTGATTCAGCGCCTGCGCGATGACGGGACTCCGCTCCCCTCCGCAGCCGTTCTGATCTCGCCGTGGATGGACCTCACCTGCTCATGCGCGAGCCATCAGAGCAATGCCGACAGCGACTATCTCGTGACGGAATACCTGCACCGATGGGCCGGCTACTACGCGGGCGGCGCCGACCTCCGCGACCCTCTCATCTCACCGCACTTCGGCGATCCAGCCGGCTTCCCTGCGACGATGGTCATGGCCGGAAGCGCCGAGATCCTTCACGACGAGGGAGTCGAATTCGCCCGGCGAGCCGAGAAAGCCGGCGTCGAGACCGAACTCCACATCGGATACGAGATGCCCCACGACTGGCCCCTGCTCGCGGCCGTCACGCCTTCTGCTGAGCAATCGATCCAGCAGATGGCGTCCTTCGTGAGTCGCCACATCCCGCGCGAAGACGGAGCTTGATCTCGATTCTGGATGGCATGATCAACATCGACCCGACGTCCGAAGAGGGGCGCCGTGAGCCCTGGAAATGATCCTTCCAGCCGACGCTCACACCGCCTCGATGTGGAGCGGCCGACCTTCGCCGTCCCAGGCGCGACATCCGGGACCCGTCTCCCGCGTGCCGATCAGTCGTGAAATCTCGTAGGCCAGCCAGAGGCTCCACGAGACGGCGAGCAAGACGAAGATCTCCGGTGTGCCGAGGGAGCTCGCGGCTCCGAGCTTCACCAGTCCGGCCACCGACAGGGCCGTGAGCCCGAGCACACCACCAACGCCACCGTGCACCATTCGCTCTCGCGGCGTCGCCAGGGCACGGGGCCAGTCGATCGACCCGCGCCGGCTGCGAATTCGCGGACTCAGCGGCGACTCCACGGCCCCGCGTCTCGCGATGGATCGTGCTTCGCGAATCAGTGCCTCGCCGCCGCAGTGAAGACACGCGGTAGTGGGCGCTGCATGCCGCCACCAGCAGTAAAGGAAGCCCGGTACTGCGAACAAGAGCCAACACAGCAGCTCCAATCGATCGGAGCCATCGAGCACGGTAACCGGATGCGCAATCTCGTTGCACTCAGTGCAGAGCCTTCGGCTTCGCATCGATGCACCCCCCTGACCCCATGCATCGGCGAGGCGCACAAAAACTTGCGAAGAATCTCGAATTCTCTGCAAATTCGGTAGCTTGGAAGAGGCTCGAGCGCCTGGGGCCAGGAGCCTGAGGCAACAGTGCCCCGGCTGGGGGAGGGTCGGAAAGTGCGGGAAAGGGGATGAAGAAGGGCTTCAGTCGCGGGGAGAAGCCGGGAAGTACCTCGGGAGCGGATCGAATGACCCTCTTGAAAGCGGCTACGGCGTCCGCGCTCCCGAGGTCGGTGGCGCTGGGAACCTCGCGTTCCCTTCAACACCGAAACCTTCTCGATGACGATTGGTGTTCGGCGTCGACTAGAACGCCGCCACCTCACTCGCCGTAGTATCGATACGTTTCACCTGTTTCCCCCTTTTGCCGGCATGGAAATGTCCAGCGGAGCCCAGTACTCCGCATTCGACTCCCGGGCCCAGGGTGGGCGCCGTTCCCGCCCCTCCGGGCCGCCCCGCCATGGGTCGGTGATCTGCTACGGCCCTCTTGCTGACGAGACCGATGCATCCTTCCGGCATGGCGCGACTCGGGAATGAGTGAGATCCCCTTGCGGTCCAAAGTATCGGAGTCGCCCGCCCAGGTCCAGCCACCTTCTCGAGGCAGCCCGGGGACAGGCCCGGATTCGGGGCTAGTATCCGGTCCCCGGGCGACGGGCCTGCGCGCAGGGCTCCCGGCCAATGCAATGTTTTCAGAAGAGTTTTCCGCTCAGGGCGGGCCGTGAAGGATCTCCGATGAACGCTCGATTGATCCTCTATCTGATCCTTTCGGCCGTGATGGCAGTGAGTTGGCTTTCCACCTGCGTGATCTTTCGTGCCGCCGAGTTGGGTGAGCTGCTGGGGCCGATCGAGAAGCGAAGCTTCCGCGAGCTGACCGTCGTCGTGATCGGGAGTGGCGGAGGCTACGAGAATCCCGAACGCTTCGGTCCCAGCCTGGCGATCGGGTGGGACACGAACGTCCTGCTCGTCGATACCGGGCGCGGAGTCGCCGAGGGGCTGCGCCGCGCCGCGATTCCCCTCGCCCAGCCGCACACGATCCTGCTCTCGAGCCTGATGCCGGAGAACACCGTCGGTCTCGACGACCTGCTCCTGACGGGCTGGCGCCAGCCGCGAACCGAGGGCCTGAAGGTGATCGGGCCTCCCGGCACCGTCGAGCTCGTCGCCGGCCTCCTGGCGGCTCACCGGATCGGGATCGAGGCGGAGATCGAGGGGCTGGGCCTTCCCGCGGCCGGAGCCGAGATCGAGGCCGTCGAGATCGAGGCGGGCTGGAGCCACGACTTCGATGGCTTGAAGGTCACGGCGGGCCCGCTGCCGGGGGGACCCACTCCAGCGTTCGTCTGGCGCATCGAGAAGGATGATCGAACCCTCGTCATCGCGGGCCACGGATGGGCCCCGGATGCCGTCGTGAGCTTCGCCAAGGGGGCCGACACCCTCGTCCACGAGGCCGTGATCGTGCCCGATGCCGAGGGCGCCGAGGAAGCCGGAGTGCTCGTCGATCCCGAGCTGCTGCGCAAGGAGGCCGCGCTCCACACCATGCTCGAGGACGTCGGCGAAGTCGCGAAACGTTCGCGGGTCACGAGCCTGGTGCTGGTGCGGATGCGCCCTCCCCCCTTCTACGACTTCCAGGTCAAGGGGTTCGTGGGGAAGAGCTTCGATGGCTCGGTGATCATTCCGACCGATGGAGAGGAATTCGAGCCCTGATCCGACGAGTCAGATGAGAATCCCGGGCTCCTCGAACTCCTCTTGCTCTCGAAAGCGCTCGCGCAGGGGCCAGGGGAGGAGCGGTGCGGGCGGGCGATCGTCCGGATCCCGCTCGCCGGTGAAGCGCCGGCGCTGCTCGACGTAGTACTCCTCGCCTCGGGTCAGCCCGATGGCCTCGTCGATGGCTCCCAGGGCGCCATCGACGTCTCCCCGCACGAAGAGCACCTCGGCCAGGGTATCGAGGATGTCCGGATCCGATCGATCCGTGAGCTCGGCGGCACGCTCCGCGAGCTCGAGGGCCGGCTCGAGCTGGTCGTAGCTTGCGCTCGTCTCGGTCGCCATGCGCCATGCCAGGTCGTTGTCGCTGCCGGCGCCGAGATCCATCGTGCCGAGGAGCTGCCAGGCGTAACGCTCCAGGGCTCGGGGACTACGTAGCAGCAGGGGAGTCACGATCAGGAAGCAGATCGCAGTCAATGCCACGAGGCCCCAGGCCAGACCCCGCAGCGAGTCTCGTGCCGGTGCTCCCATCAGGGCCGGACGGGCGAGCAGCAGGGTGGTCAGATAGCCGCCCGCGAATCCGCCCAGATGCGCCTCCCCGGCGATGCCTGGCGCATAGTGATCCTTCACCAACTCGAAGAGCAGAATCAAGACGAAGGGCGTCCGCGGAATCCGCCACCAGGTCGGCAGTCGCTCACTCAAATGGAATTCGAGCGCGACAGCGGCCCCGGCGAGTCCCATCACCATACCCGACGCGCCGACGACACCCACGCTCCCCGTGACGTAGCTGATCAACATGGCGCTGAGCCCGGAGAGGCCGAGGACCACGATCGTACGCGGCGTGCCGAGGGGCCGCTCGACGAGGAACGCGAGCACCAGGAGCCCCAGGATGTTGAAGACCAGATGCACCGGAATCGGGGAGACCGCGTGAAGGAAGTTGGCCGTCACGAGCCTCCAGAGTTGCCCTTCGTCCACCAGTCGCGGAACCAACGCCCCAACCTCCTGCACGAAGGGATCCTCGAGCTGGAGCAGATAGATCGCGACGCAGACGAGAGTGACCCAGCGAGCCGCGCGCTGGGGACGGGAGTGCCTCGCGAGGTTGTTGATGTGGGAGTTTCGAGCGAGCTGAGCGAGGCCATGCGGTTGCTGGGCGATCTTCCGCGAAATCTCACGCACCAGCCGGTCGGCGCCGTCCTGCTCGTGAAAGCGCCCGCGCCGCAGAGACATGATCCGGCTGCGAGTTCCCAACCAGAAGCCGGAGGAGAGCGAAGCGACGTGTGTGATATCGCCGTAGCTGACTCGCCGGCCCCGGGTGCGGCCGCGCTTCGTCTCGATCCGCATTCCCTCGCCGTCGAGAACGACCTTTTCTCCCCGGGCCGCGAGGGGAATGATGGTGTCGCCCATCTCGTCGCACGATTCGATGTCAGGAACGCTGCCCGAGCTCGTGGGCGCATCGGACTCGGGATCCGGATCGATCGACGACTGTGTCGGGCGCGGGCTCACGTCCAGAGACTAGCGGGAATTCTCTGCGAGAATCTTCCAGCACCGAAACCGGGGCAGCCCTGCCGCTCACTCGTCTTCGACGGGCACCGCCAGGGTCGGGAAGATCCGGGTGTAGAGCAGGAAGACCAGGCAAAAAGAGCCCGCGAAGCCGAGCGCGATCAGGATCTGATAGACCCCCAGCCACGACCAGCTGTCGTCCTTGATGACCGACGGCCAGATCAGAAGGTTGCGCTCTAGCCAGAGCCCGAAGAGTACGATGGCCGCGACCGGGCCGAGAATCCACGGTGTCTTCTTGGGTCGCTGCCCCAGCAGTACCCAGAAGGGGATGATCCAAGTGCACGCCCAGGCCGCCATCGCGGTCCAGCCATAGGCGTCGTTGAGGCGCGACCATTCGAAGTCCCAGCTCGACCAGGAGGCCACCCAGGCCGCCTCGCTCGTTCCCTTGTCGATCAGAAACTGGTCGCCCAGGCGATCGTAGAAGAACTGCGTCTCTTCGGGAAGGTTGCCGTACCAGATCACGAGGTACTGGGAGAAGAAGAGGTACATCCAGAAGATCGAGAACGCGAAGAGCAGCTTGCCGATGTCATGCATACGCTCGTCGGTGACGAGCCCCTTGAAGTCCGGGTTGTTCCGGTTGAGCGAGACCCAGAGCGCGGTCGCGGCCACCGCGGTGAGAATCCCGCCCCAGGTCACGTACGCGCCGAAGAGGTTCGAGTACCAAGTCTGCTCCATCGACATGATCTGGTCGAAGACGATCAGGGTCCAGCCAAGGATGAGGAAGAGCATGATCGGAGCCGTGCGGGAGGAGAGAACCTTCCACGCGTGGTCCCTCTCTTCGACCGCACCGCGCCAGCCCTGAGTCCACCTCTGGGCCATGCGCTTGCCGAAGCCCTCTCCATTGTCGGCCAGGTTCTTGAGCAGGGGACGCGTCGAGGTCTTGAGGAACCAGAGCGTGCAGAGGGTCAGAATGCCCAGTATGAGGAGGTCGCTGCCGTAGACCCGGGTCGCGTTGAGCCACACGTCCTTGCCGTGGACCGCGCCCTCGCGCTTCCACTCGAAGAGATAGTCTCCGCCAATCGTTCCCACGATGGCGAGCACGAAGGAGACTGGGATCCAAGCCGCGAAGCCTTCGACCACTCGACGCAGAGGACCGGGCCAGGTTGCGCTCACGATGACGAAGATGCCGGCGAGTATCAATCCCGCGTAGGAGAAGACACTGAAGTAGACCCAGTTCGTATGGAATGCGAGCCAGGCCGTCTGCGGATCCTGCGCGAGCGCCACCAGAAAGGCGACGATGCCGATCGCCGTCAGGGCGGCGCAGATCGTCGTCAGCGGCTGCGGGATGGATCGCGGCCTGGCGGCTTCCAGTACGCGTGAAGCGGAACTCACGAGCCACCTCCCTGACCATTGAGATCGCGGATGTAGTTGATCAGGTCCCAGCGCTGCATCGGCGGAATCCTGTTGTAGTTGGGCATGCGGCCACGACCGAGAGTGATGGTCGTGTAGATATGTCCATCGCTGAAGACCCGGGCCATGCTCGAGGGCCCGTTGATGGGAAGCACCATGCCCATGGGGCCGTCCTTGCCGAAGGGCGGGCCGGCGAGCGGACCGTCGCCCATCCCCTGCGGTCCGTGGCAGGTGGCGCAGTAGCGCGTGAACATCACCTCGCCGCGCTTCAGGGAATCGAAGCTTCGCGCCACGGGGTTCGCGAGCGCCTCCTGCTCGGCCATCGGCAGGTTTGCGACGTCGGGGACCGAGACCCAACCGATCGGAACCGTGCCCTCGGGAGGCGTGAAGCCCTGGCGCTGATCGGCGAACTTGACCTCTTCGAAAGCCTGGACCGCGATCTGCCGCTTCATCTGCGGAAACCACTTCCCGTCGTCGATCTGCTCCCAACATCCCATGGAGAGGGGGAGGACGAGGGATGCGATCGTCAGGTGAGCTCGCCGCGCAAGCCAGCCTCTGCGCGCGCTACGACTCGACAATGGTCACCTCCTTGGCGGACTGGGCTCGCAGCAGAGCGTCCACCTCCGCCACGTCGCGGTCGTTGCAGTTCACGACGACACCGAACTCCTCGGCCGAGAATCGCATGCTGTAGGCGGGGTCCAGCTTGAAGCGGGGGTAGAGCCGCCCTGCCACCAGCATGCCGATGAAGGTCAACAGGCCACCGAAGAGGATCGTGAGCTCGAACCCGATGATCACGAAGGGGGGGATCGAGGCGAAGGGCTTGCCCGCGACCTTGATTGGCCAGTCGAGGCTCATCCAGATCTGCATCGCGAAGCCCGCGACGACTCCGGTGAGCCCGCCGATCAGCGTGTAGAGACGGACGGAACTGGGCTTCGCGTCGATCGCATCATCGATCTCTTGGAAGGGAGCCGGACAATAGGTCTCGATGTCGTCGAAGCCGCGCTTCTTGAGCTTCGTCACGGCAGAGACGACGTCGTCCGGAAGGTCGAAGATACTCAACAGGGCCGGCATCAGTGCGCTCCTCCGTGCTGCTTCTCGTGCTGCTTCTCGTGAATGATGAGCTCCTTGATCTCACCAATCGCGATGATGGGGCCGCCCTTCAGGAAGAGCAGGAAGAACATGCTGAACCAGCAGAAGCTGCCCCCCAGAACCGAGAGCTCGGCCCAGGACGGAATGTAGAGTCCCCACGCGGCGGGGATGAAGTCGCGGGAGAGCGACCCAACGATGATCACGTAGCGCTCGAACCACATGCCCAGGTTGATGAAGAAGCTGAGCACGAAGAGGAAGGCGACGTTCGTCCGAAGCTTCTTGATCCAGAGCAGCTGGGGCAGGACCGCATTGAAGATGATCATGCACCAGGTCGAGAACCAGTAGGGACCGAAAGCGCGCAGGTAGAAGGAAGTCTGCTCGAACTCGTTCATCGAGTACCAGGCGATGAAGTACTCCATCGCATATGCGTAGCCGCAGATCAGCGAGGTAAAGAGCAGGAAGCGCGACATGTTCTCGAGGTGATAGTCGGTGATGTAGTCCTCGAGACCGTAGATCCGCCGAACCGGGATCATCACCACCAGCACCATCGCGAATCCGCCAAAGACGGCGCCCGCTACGAAGTAGGGGGCGAAGATCGTCGCGTGCCAGCCCGGGATGATCGACATCGCGAAGTCCCAGGAGACGACCGAGTGCACCGAGAGCACCAGCGGCGTTGCCAGCCCGGAAAGGTGGAGCACCGTCCGGTTGTGCGCCTTCCACTGTGAGGATTTCCCCTGCCAGCCGAGGGAGAGGACCGAGTAGATCATCTTGCGAATGCCCGTCGTGCGATCGCGCGCGATCGCGAAGTCGGGAATCAAGCCGACGAAGAAGAAGACGATCGAGATCGTCATGTAGGTATTGACCGCGAACACGTCCCAGACCAGCGGGCTCTTGAAGTTGACCCAGAGGGCGCGCTGGTTCGGGTAGGGAATCAGGAAGTAGAACTTCCAGAGGCGCCCGATGTGGATCAGCGGGAAGAGCGCCGCGGTAAGGACCGCGAATACCGTCATCGCCTCGGCGCCGCGGTTGATCGCGTTGCGCCACTTGGCGCGGAAGAGGAAGAGAATCGCCGAGATCAGGGTACCGGCGTGACCGATACCGATCCAGAAGACGAAGGTGACGATGTAGACGGCCCAGAAGATCGGCGCCTGATAGCCCGCAATTCCCAGCCCGGTGTAGGTCTGGTAGGCGAGTGTCGCGACAGCTTGACCGACTCCCAGCAGAGCCAGCCCGAGGAGCGCCATCCATTGCCAGGAAGCACCCCGGGTGAACACCGACATGATGTCGATGTTCGCCTGGGAATCCTGGGGCACTGCGCTCGGGCTCACGGGGTGGGCCGCGGTGGCAGGAGGTGTCATCCGTGGGACCTCTCGTCGTTGCGATCGACCTGGGACAGATAGGTGATCGCGGGTCGCGTGTTCAAAGAATGCAGCGAATGGTAGGACCGCTCGGGTTCATCCGAGGTGACGACCACCTTGCTCTTCTCGTCCTTGGCGTTTCCGAACTGGATTGCGTCGCTGGGGCAGGTCTGCTGGCAGGCCGTAACGACCTCACCATCGGCGATCGGTCGCCCTTCGTCCTTGGCCGTCTGCCTCGCCGTGGCGATGCGCTGGGTGCAGAACGTGCACTTCTCCATCACGCCCTGCTGACGCACCGTGACGTCGGGGTTCGTCATCAGGTGGAGAGCGCCCGGCCAGTTTTCCCGGCTGTAGTCGAAGTAGTTGAAGCGCCGCACCTTGTATACGCAGTTGTTCGCGCAGTAGCGCGT